>JAYTQA010000265.1:0-9624 GCA_043746955.1 bacterium
GGCGAGACGAGGCAGCCGCCGATCACCACGGGCAGGTTGACCGCGCCACGGTCGGCTCCGGTCGGACCGCGAGGGGTGATCCAGCGCGAAAAGACCGAGAAATCGTCCCAACCGCCGAGGGTGCCTGTGTCGCGCACGGCCCCGTCGCAGACCAGGCCCGCAATGCCCTTGTTGCGCAAGTGACCCGAAAGAATGTCGCCAATCATCGCTGTATCCCGGTGACCTGCGGCGTCGATCATCAGCACCTGCCCCCGCTGGATCACGTCAAGCACCTGCAGAACCGCCCCAAAATCGGGCGCCTCGCAGCGGACGGTGACGGCCTGACCGAACAGCCGGGGTTGCTGGCCCGCAGGCCGAAGCGGGCGGATCGCGGGGTCGATCTGGCCCGCGTCCCGGACAAGATCGACGGCGACCGCGACGGGAATGGCGGCCCAGCGGGCGATTTCGGTTGGGGTCAGGTCAGAGGCGGGCGGGGTGTGCAGAGTGACGGGCATGGGACCTCTGGTTCAGGATAAAAGGTGGGCGTGCAGGGCTTTGCCCAAGGCGGCGATCCCGGTCTGGATATTTTCCACGGACTGGGCCGAGAAGTTCAGACGGGCATGATTGGGACGCGGGGTCAGCGGAAAAAAGCTGGCCCCGGGAACATAGGCCACGCGCGCCTTCGGCAAAGCCACGTCGCGCATGAAGGCGGTGGCGTCAAAGCCTTCCGGGAACGTGGCCCAGATGAAAAGACCGCCCTCTGGATCTATTACAGTGATCTCTTGCGGGAAATGCTGCCGGATCGCGTCGAGCATGGCCTCTTTCTTGCGGGCATAAGCGGTCTGCAAAGTCGCGATATGGGCCGCTAGATCGTGGCGGTCGAGAAACAGGCTGGCGGCCGCCATGTTGAGCGTCGAAGTCTGGGTGTCGGCGGCGACCTTGAGCAGACCCAGACGGGCCAGCAGGTCAGGGGCGGCGACGGCCCAGCCGATGCGCAGACCGGGTACAAGCACCTTGGAAAAGCTGCCCAAGTGAATGACCCGCCCCTCGGTGTCCAGTGACTTGAGGGTGGGCAGGTTCTGACCGCAAAACCGGATGTGGCGATAGGGTGTGTCTTCCAGCACGATCAGGTCGTGGCGGTTGGCCAGCGCGATCAACTGCTTGCGGCGGGCAAGCGACAGGGTGACGCCTGTCGGATTCTGGAAATCCGGGACTGTATAGATCATCCGCGCCTTTGGATTGGCCTTCAGGACCGCTTCGAGATGCTCGGTCTGCATCCCGTCTGCATCGACAGGGACGACGGCATACTGGGGCTGGCTGGGTTCAAATGCGATAAGCGCGCCCAGAAAGGTCGGGTCCTCGGTCACGATCACATCGCCCGGGTCGATCAGCATCCGGGCGGAAAAGTCCAGACCCTGCTGCGAGCCTTGCAGGATCAGCACGTCATCGCCGGTGCAGGGCGTGCCATCCACGGTCATCAGGTGGGCGATCTGGTCGCGCAGATGCGGCAGGCCGTTCGAGGGCGCATACTGCATCGCGGCCCCACCGGGCGTCTGGATGATGTCGTGAAAAATGGCGTCAAGCTGATCCGTTGGAAACAGGGTCGCGTCGGGATAGCCGCCGCCGAAGGAAATGATCGACGAATCGGCCCCAAGAGCCAACAGCTCGCCGATGGCTGACGGCCGAACCTTGGCCATCCGCTGTGCATATCTTGGGGTCACGGGTTTGTCCTGATCAATATCGATTTCAGGTGGCACAGATAGGGCGAGCGGTGCAAGTGGTAAGGTAGCATCGCCAAGTTCCATCGATCCGGCGATACAGGTCCGTAGTCCATCCATCCGCCGTGATTGGCGCTGAGCGGAACCAGCCAGTGTTCTGCCCCAGCCCAGTTTGCCTGCTGTACAGCGCGATGCAAGCAGCTTCGCAGCCTTGTTGCTGCCTTTGCCACCAGACGTGGGCGGCAGGTTTCACTGACACTCGCCGCCGCCGACCCGGAAAGCGGGATGACAAAGGTTTTCCGTAACAGGGTGATCTTGTGAGCGAGACTGGCCGACGGCTGCCCTTGGCGCTGTTCCGCATATCGCGCAACTGGCCTTCGGCTCGGTCGATTTCGGGCGGGATCTGGGCTGTGCGCATGAACGCGATGCTCTGTTGCTCGCGCGCAGCGGCATGGTGTTTCGAAGCCTTATAGGTGGGCTGCCGCCGCCGGTTGACGGTGTGACGACCAAGATCGCCGACCTCACGGTTTTGTCAGGCGAATATTGGCAAGGCCACGCGCGGTTTCGATCAAAAGAATGATCGGCAGTGTGGAGCCTTTCTGCGAGGCCAGAAGGGGTACATTCCCAGGGTTTTCAGCTTTGGGCAGCATCAGGCCCCCAAGCGGCAGGGCGCGGGCGGCCTCAAGGTCTTACTCTCACCAAAGGGTGTCACAAGCGTTGATCCGCAGCCAAACCGGCACCGTGCAATCGGCCAGATAAGCCGAAAGGCCGTGGCGGGCCGTGTCCTTCTCTGACGGCGGCACCGAGTCTTCCAGATCGACAATGATGGCATCGGCCCCACTTCGGACGGCCCTTGCGATGCGGTCGGGTCGGTTGGCTGGCACAAACAGCGGGGCGAGGAGCGGACGATGCGCTACCATGCAGCGGTTGCCGTCATGGTGATCGCGCCCGCCTGATCCAGCGCCATCAGTTCGGCACCATTTTTGGACGACCTGGCCCCAAATCGCATCGTCTGTGGTGCGACCGCCGGGCCCACGCCGCGAAATTCAAAGTGGCGCGGTACCGTGCCGTGCAATGCGGCGGCGATGTTCCAAAGCAGCGTGGCTGGCACTGTCAGAACAAAATTCTTGAGCGGGGCAAGTCGATCACCTAGCCTTGACGGATGACAAAACGCAGTCCCTTTCGCTACTTCAAGACCAGCCCCGAGATCATTCGCCTGGCGGTGATGATGTACGTCCGTTTCCCTCTGTCCCTGCGCAACGTGGAGGACCTGCTACACGAGCGTGGGATCGAGATCAGCCATGAAACCGTACGGTTCTGGTGGAACAGGTTCGGCCCGTTATTCGCCGCGGAAATCCGAAAACGTCGCGTCGCCGGGATGTGATCTAGCCGCTGGCGCTGGCACTTGGATGAGGTCTTCGTGAAGATCAATGGTCAGCAGCACTATCTTTGGCGGGCCGTCGATCAAGAAGGGGAGGTGCTCGAAAGCTTCGTGACGAAGACACGCGACAAGAAGGCTGCATTGAAATTCTTGAAGAAAACAGTGAAGCGACATGGTCGGGCCGAAGAAATAGTAACGGATCTCCTCCGATCATATGGCGCCGCTCTGAAGGACCTCGGTGTCCGCGATCGACAGGAAACCGGCCGCTGGGCCAACAATCGCGCAGAGAATTCGCACCAGCCATTTCGAAGACGGGAACGGGCGATGCTTCGGTTCCGGCAGATGAAAACATTGCAGAAGTTCGCGTCCGTTCACGGCTCAGTCTGTAACCATTTCAATCAGGAACGCAGCCTCTCCTCACGCGCCATTTTCAAGCTGAACCGGGCCACCGCTCTCGCCGAGTGGCGCGGCCTTCTTGTGGCCTAAAACGTTGTTTGTTAGCGGAAACTGAGACGAGTTAGCGTTTGTCTGACAGCACCTGGCCAACGGCTGCCCACTCTCACTGGGCGTCGGTCGACCAGCTTGGCTTCCGGGGCGTCAATGCGACAGCAGCACCGGCAGTTTCAGATTGCGCAGAATGCCAGCGGTGGCCCCGCCCATCACGAAATCTCGCATGCGGGAGTGGCCGAATGCTCCCATGACCATCATGTCGGCCCCGATTTCAAGTGCATGGTCCTGCAGCGCCTGGGCGATTGGCCGACGCTTGGACTCGACCAGCAATACCGTCGAATTGATATTGTGCCGATCAAGGTAATCGAGCAGTTTCCGGCCCGGATTATCTTCTGGGATTAACTTTTCATCGGTCACAACGGCAATCGTAACGGTTTTCGCAAGCCGCAGAAAATCGTGCGCATCGGCCACGGCACGCGTGGCGACACGGCTGCCGTCCCACGCGATCATGACATGTTGATAGTGCGAGGGGGCTGCGTCTTGTGGCACCAGAAGGGTCGGGCGACCTGATCCGAACACCACCGTTTCTGCGGTAGCCTCCATCGACACATCGTTGGTGCCAAGCCCGGTCACAATCAGGTCGTGGTAGCGGGCGTATGTTTCGGCTGCACCGCCGATGGTTCCCATGACGCAGTCCAACTGGGTGCTGCGGAATTTGATGCCAATCGGTTCAAGTGCGGCCTGCATTGCCAGCACCAGCGCCGCACCCTTGGTATGGCACCTGGCCGTTACCTCACGCGCCATGCTGTCGACATTGATGATCATGTTTCCCATGATTGAAGAGGCTGGCGGAAACGTGGCGTTGAGAACCAACCCATGAACGTCGGCCTTGAGGTGCCGGGCGACGACACCGACATGCGCTGCGATGCTGATGGAGTTTCCGTCGGGATAAGTGTGAAGCGGCACGAGGATTTGCAGGGTCATGGTTTACCTTTGTTTTGCATGTGAAGTGATGGTCTAACAACGATCCGCGGGAACGACCGGATGCAGCGTGAACAGCTTTGCCCTGCAAGGAAAAGTCTTGGTCAAACTCACCGCACAACTGAGACCCTAGGGCTGCTCATGGGTCAGGACGCTGATATGGATCAACCTGGGGCAAGGTGACCGCTTGGACGATAACGCTCAGCTTTTGCATTGGTGTAGGTCCAGTCGCGGAACCGGGTGCCATGAGAGGCGGAAATGCTTTGGTCGCACCATCCACCTCAGCCGGACCGTGCATGCGCGGCACCCACTGCCGCCAAGGCTGCCGCACTGGCAAGCCACACGCGCAAGCCACACGCGCAAGCCCGCCGACCCAAGCGGCCATCGTAGCCTTCGAGGCGGTGTTCATTGCCACGACCAGCAAGATCACGTGGATGGCAAGTTGCGCCCGCGTGCCCATTCAATCAAGTCAGCAGGTCAGTACCCGCCACGATACGTCTGCCTTTAGAACACCATGACCCAAGTTTAACTATAGTTCGCTGGCGGCACCCAGAAGCCGTTGGCTCATTTGACGCAATTGTGGCAGCACGATGCCGAAGCCGATTGCAATCGTTAACACCTACCAGCGAACCTTGCAGAGCCACTGACGATGCTCTGCAAGGTGCGGCGTGTGTCGCAAGCCTTACGCCCCGCAATTCCGCGACATCTGTTTCAGGAGATCATGATCTCGTTGTTCACAGACGTCGTCCCCGGTGCGGCCCGGGCGGTAGCAGCGGCCAATTCGCGCTCACGCCAATTCTTCACCTTGCCTGTCAGATGAACCTTTCCGCCGTCGGCCGTCACATTGATGTTCTCGTCGTACCGCCACGAGCGGTGCAGGGAATAGCGGATGTCGTCTCTAATCGTCAGACTGTCGACATGCGGCTTGACCGTGATCTGGTTGGCAACGCCTGTCACCCCCAGCATCGGGTGTACGTCCCATGCGGCAGCGTCTTTCTGGTAGTACTGATCAACTGTGCCGGTCAGGGTGACAAAGCCCTTTTCTACCTTCACCTTCACCGCATCCTTGGAGACCGAGACATCCCACGACATGCGGTTTACCACGGTGGCGGCAATCTCGTCATCGCTGTGTTTGATGTGGTGCGGTAGGCGCACTTCGATCGCTTCGGCCAGACCTTTTACTCCTTTCACGCGCCCGACTGCGGTTTATGCCGCCGGTTTCTGCCGATAGGTTTCAACGTGGCCCGACAGCGTGACCACGCCATTCTCGGCTGTGACCCCGATATGATCGGCGGAAATGCTGGGCTCTTACGCAAGTTCGGCCAGAACGTCCTGCTTAAGCTGATGGTCATTCTTCATGATCGTCTCCTTTTTAGTGGGTTGAGGCGAGGCGGGGTGACGTGTGGCCTACGTGGTGGCAACGATGATATGGGCTTCTGCGCCGACCTCTTGACCGGGCCGCAGTGCCATCAGCACCAGGCGCAGGTGGTGACCGGTACAAACGAGCTGTCGGCAATTGTCTTTTTCCGCAAACTGATTTTCAGTACTGGCAACACAACCTTTGACCGTAGCCTCCGCCTCATCCGGAGTTTCGGTCAGGTCACAGGGCAGGTGCATTCATCCGGCACCATCCCCTCGCCCTGCTCCCTGGCGCCCCGCCACGCCGTGATGCAGATCAATTCATCGCCGTTGGATCCGGGCGTGCTGGCCGATAGCGCGGGCTTCGGAAATACGAGAGCCAAAGTCTTTCTGTCGCCTAGATCTGATGGCCGTAGCGCTAGCGGCTATACCGCCGACGAGATCAGATTCTGCAACGACTACCGTCCTGCCAACCCCGTGGCGCGGCGCTTTCACTAATTGGAGGCAACGGCATGACTGATGGATACCCGGCGGGGGACCGGTGGCGCGTTAGATTGACGGGACAGAAAATCTATGCCGGCGCGGCAATGTGACGGATTGAAAAAAAAGCGAACTTGGGTGGCCGGATCACCTCAGCTGGACCATACATATGCGGCACCCGCCGCTGCTAGGGCTGCCGCGCTGGCAAGCCACACGCGCAGGCCCACGGCAAGCCCGCCGATCCAGGCGGCCATCGTCGCCTTCGAGGCGGTGTTCATTGCCACGGCCAGCAAGATGGCGTGGGTGGCAAGTTTCTCCTGCGTCTCCATCCGCGCCATCGACAGGGTGATAGCATCGACATCGGCGATGCCCGACACGGCCGCGACCGCCAGTACGCCCGCATCACCCCAGACCCGCTGCACCAGCGTGGCCGCCAGCATCACCACCACGATAAAGGCCGCAAGCTTGAGCGAGGTGGCCACCACCAGCGGGTTCGCGATGGTCAGCAGGGGTGTGGGATGATCCGCAGGTTTGCCCCCGATGCCAAACACAAATAGCCCGGCCATCGCCCCCAGCGTGACCGACCCGGCAACCAATGGCAGCACCAGCGAGCCCAGCAGTGCCGGGTTCAGCGCCGACGCAATCGCCCCGACGCGCAGCGCCATCACTGCCCCGCTGATCAGGATACCCGCCACCAGCAGGTTGACCGCACCCGATTGTTCCCGTCCCATCCGGGCAAAAGTAAGCGTCGTGGCGGTCGAGGAGGCAAGACCGCCCGCCGCCGCAGTCACGATGATCCCTAGCCGGTCGCCAAACAGCCGTACGGCGACATAGCCGGTGAAGGAAATCAGCGCCATCATGATGGCCAGCAGCCAGACCTCGCGCAAATTGACGGCGCCCCAAGGATCAATCGCCCGGTCCGGCAACAGCGGCAGCAGCAGGAATGACATCACCATCAGGATCAGTCCGGCCCGGATTTCCTCCCATGTGACCGTGTCAAGCCAACTGTGCAGCTGTGTGCGCAGGGCCAACAGCACGGTCATGCTGACCGCCGCCGCGATGGCGACGGTGATATCGCCCACTATTGCCAAAGCGCCCAGCAGAAAGGTCAGCATCCCGGCGATCAGGGTCGTGGCACTGGCCGTGCCTTTGGTCTTGGCCTCCAACCAGCTGAACGCGCCAAAGGCGGCGGTGAACGCCAGAAAGGCGATGCCCAGGATCTGTGGCCCTAGCGGCTCGGATAGCACACCGCAAATCCCACCCATCAGCCCCGCCAGACCAAAGGTGCGCAGGCCCGCCGCGCGGCCATCCTCTTCGGCGCCCCGGGACCGCCAGCCGCGTTCAATTCCCACCATCAAGCCGATGGCCAGTGCCACGGCAAGGTGTGAGAGAAGGTCGATATCTGACATTTACAACTCCTCAGGACGTTCTGAATCAGCAGAGCTGCCTGCCCCTTAGCTAGCCGACGGCCACCAGTCTGCTGCTTTGCTCAGTGCCGCCAGAATGCAGCTTCGCTATTGAACTTGTGCGCCGCATGCTTCAGATCGGTCAGCGCGTGGCGCTGACGCTGGTCCGCCCATTTGCCCAAAGCTTTAGTACTTTCTGACAAATCGCGGCCGCCTTCATGTTCAAGTTGAGGTGCCAATGCCTTGGTCACCTCCGCATCATTGGCGGCGCCGATGATATCGCGGACCGCATCGCTGCGCTTGCGATAGGCCGCTACGGCCTGCGCGGGGTAGGTGCTGCCCAAAAACCGGATCGCTGCGTTCATCCGGTCCAATGCCTTGCGGAAATCATGGAGTTCTGGCATCGACAGCCCCTCCGGATGCCGTCCGGCCCGTTTGGCTTTTTCGGCGAACGTGTCGAGCAGCGCAGGCGCAATCTTTGACAAGCGCTGGGTTAACTGCTTGGTTCCGTGATCCAGCGGCAGTGCCTTGCAAGTCTCGGACCACAGGGCAATACCAAGGACCAGACGGGTGAAGTGCGGGCCGCGAACCGCATCATGGACGGCGGCACGCGCGTCGCCGCGCCTGGCGTCGGCAAGGGCTGACAGTTCTGTCCAGTCATTTTGCGGCAGGTCAGCGATTGCGGCGGGCAAAGTTTGGACACAGAACACATCCCAGTCACGCGCCGTGCCAAAGGTCTGCGCAAACTGCCGCAGCGGGACTATAAGCCGGGCAATCTCGTCCGGGTGCAGCAGCGGGCGAAACAGTCGAAACCCCGCGCGCAGTTGCCGCAATGCTATGCGCATCTGGCGCAAGGCCTCGGGGTCGCCGGAAAGCGTTGGTGCGATGTTCGTGGTCAGATGGCTAAGCAACGCGCCAATAATCTGGTGCAGACCCTCGGCCGCCGACATCTTCTTTGCTATCTTTGGTTTGCACAGGGCGATGGCACCACTGCCACGGCCATTGCGCAGCAACCACCCTCGCGCGGCCTTGCTTTCGGCGCTGATCCACATCGGTGCGGTTTCTGCAAGCCGGACGGCGAGGCAATACAGCGGCGCAACCGGGCCTTCCTTGAGCTCCAGTTCAAGCTCACAGATCGGCTGCGACACTGCACCAGAGCAGACGGTGCCGATGTCCAGAGACGCTTCTGCCGCGCCGCCACCTTTCAGCCTATCCAGACGCTTAGTGCGCCAAATATCGGTCACGATGACCGGCACCAGACGGCCCACGATCTGGCCCGCAATGTGGGCAAGCTCCGGTACCGCAGCAAGAAGTTCGACCTCTGGGGTGCCACTGGTTACAGGCCACTCCCATTCCTTTCGCCTGTTGGTAAGCGCCGTGCGGTCATTGCGCGATTTCACGTTCTGAACAAAGCTGTCGGTCTCCTGCCTGATCCGCAGCGTCAATCCGGACGTGAACAATAAGCCGTCCACGGTATCGTGGTAGGTCGTGATCTGATGCACGCGCGGTGCCGTGGGGCCGAAGACGGCATTTGCGCACAGGATCGCGTCGCTCCCGGGCATCAACTGAAACTTCAACTCGACTTCGCGTGGTGGCGCGGTCCTATCTTGGCATGCGGTCAAAGCTGACACTCCTATAATCCGGGGAAACGCCGCTTTGGCCGACCCGGCGCTAGGTCAATGGAAATGCTGTTACACGCAACGCATCGGCACAGTACCGAAGTTTCTGCCATCGGAACTTGATGCACATCATGGCGCTTCGGCGTCCGAAAACCTACTGACAAAGCAGTATGCGGCCCCCGGGCCACCAAGGATGACCATGATGCCTGCAGGTGCGCCGCCGCCCGATTTCTCAAAGATACTCCTCGGGC
>JAYTQA010000266.1:0-3595 GCA_043746955.1 bacterium
TCGCCTTTGCCGCCGGCGACGATGGCACCGGCGTGGCCCATGCGGCGGCCGGTGGGGGCGGTCCTCCCGGCGATGAAACCGGCGGTGGGCTTCCAGCGGCCGCGTTTCTTCTCATCGGCGAGGAACTGGGCGGCGTCTTCTTCGGCAGCGCCGCCGATTTCGCCGATCATGATGATCGAATGGGTCTCCGGGTCGGCCAGGAACATCTCCAATATATCAATGTGTTCGCTGCCTTTGATCGGGTCGCCGCCGATGCCCACGGCAGAGGATTGGCCAAGCCCCACGTCGGTGGTCTGCTTGACCGCCTCATAGGTCAGGGTGCCGGAACGCGACACCACGCCGACCGAACCGCGCGAAAAGATGCTGCCCGGCATGATGCCGATCTTGCATTCCCCCGGCGTCATCACACCGGGGCAGTTCGGCCCGATCAGCCGCGATTTGGAGTTCAGCAGGGTGCGCTTGACCTTCATCATGTCCAGAACCGGGATGCCTTCGGTGATGCAGACGATCAGCTCCATCTCGGCATCAATCGCCTCAAGGATGCTGTCGGCGGCGAAGGGCGGTGGCACGTAGATAACGCTGGCATTGGCCCGGGTGGCGGCTTTGGCGTCGTGCACGCTATCAAACACCGGCAGGTTCAGATGGCTGGTGCCACCCTTGCCGGGGGTGACGCCGCCGACCATCCGGGTGCCGTAAGCGATGGCCTGTTCGGAGTGGAACGTGCCCTGGCTGCCGGTGAAGCCCTGACAGATGACGCGGGTGGATTTGTTGACGAGGACGGACATAAAGCCTCCGATGTATCAGGCGGTGATACGGGTCTGGTTGACGGGTGTATCATGGCGTGATACAAGGGTGCGATGATTGTTTCGGTGCGGGACAAGAGGTTGCTGGAACTGGCTGAGGGGCGGGTTCCAAAGAGGTTCCCGGCAGATTTGGTTGGTCCTGCGCGACGGGCGCTGAACTTGCTTGAAACCGCAACGAAATTGGACGAATTGCGCAGCCCGCCAGGAAACCGGCTTGAGGCGCTGAGGAGCGACCGGGCAGGTCAGCACGCGATCCGCGTCAATGACCAGTGGCGCATCTGCTTTAGCTGGTTGGAGGACGGCGCGCATGACGTGGAACTTGTCGACTATCACTGAGGTATGAGCATGGACATTCACTTCAATCCCCCGATCCACCCCGGCGAAATGCTGCGGGAAGAATTCATGGTGCCGTTGGGCCTGACCGCTGGTCAGTTGGCCCGCGCCTTGGGCGTGCCGCGCACGCGGATTGAACGGATCGTGCGCGAAGAGACTGGGCTGACGCCCGAAACCGCGGACCTGCTGGGCAAGTATTTCCAGACCAGCACAGAGTTCTGGCTGAACATGCAGAGCCATTACATGGTCGATTGCCTGCGGGCAGATGCGGCTCATATGCAGGCCCGCGACGCCATAATTCCCCTGCCCCGCCCGGATTTGGCGGATGTTGCGGCGTGAGGGGCGAGAAGCGGGCATTGGGGTCACTTGGGGGGTTGAGGGGGGGAGTGGTCGGTTGGCACCCAACCTAGGGGATTGCGGCGGATTAGGGCGTTAGCCGGTCGATTTCATCCAGAATTTCTTGTCGTTTGTCGTCAGTGATCCCTGTCAGGTCTTGGTAAGCCGCGTCTGTAGCGGCCTTGGAGCCTGTTCCTTCGCCGGTCAGGTGCATTGCGCCGTCCGTCACAGACAGGAAGAAGTAGAACGGGAATGCTGGACTGCCCGGCCTAGAAACGAAGGCCAAAGACAAGTGGTCCGCGCAGCCATAGACCAGCCACTGTGATTTGCCAAAATCCCGTTTTAGCGGGCCTTTGTCGCAGGCCATGGCGTTATCAGCCAAGGTCGGCTGCACTAGTGCCATGGTCGCCACGGCGAGGAGAGCGAACCCAAGCAGCCGTATCACCCCTTCACCGCCTTCACGATCTTCTGCGCCGCATCGCTCAGATTATCCGCTGCGATCACGTTCAGGCCGGAGTTGCGGATGATGTCTTTGCCCAGTTCCACATTGGTCCCCTCCAGCCGCACCACCAGCGGCACCTTCAAGCCGACCTCTTTCACCGCCGCAATCACCCCCTCGGCGATGATGTCGCAGCGCATGATGCCGCCGAAGATGTTGACCAGGATGCCTTTGACCTGGGGGTCGGAGGTGATGATCTTGAACGCCTCGGTCACCTTTTCCTTGGTCGCCCCGCCGCCGACGTCGAGGAAGTTGGCGGGCTCGGCACCGTAGAGCTTGATGATGTCCATCGTGGCCATCGCAAGGCCTGCGCCGTTGACCATGCAGCCGATTTCACCATCCAGCGCGATGTAGTTCAGATCGAACTTGGAGGCGGCGAGTTCTTTGCTATCCTCCTCGGTCTCATCCCTGAGGGCTGCGATTTCGGGGTGGCGGAACATGGCGTTGCCGTCAAAGCTCATCTTGGCATCCAAGAGTTTCAGCCCGCCGGTTTTCAGGACGACAAAGGGGTTGATCTCCAGCATGTCCATGTCTTTTTCGGTGAAGAGCCGATAAAGGTTCTTCACGATCTGAACGCATTGTTTGGTTTGCCCACCGGTCAGCCCAAGCGCATAAGCGACGCGGCGGCCATGAAATTCGGAAAAGCCGGTGGCGGGGTCGACCGAGAAGGCCAGGATTTTTTCGGGGCTGTCGTGGGCCACATCCTCAATCGACATGCCGCCTTCGGTCGAGCAGACGATCGAGATGCGCGCGGTGTTGCGGTCGATCAACAGGGCCAGATACAGTTCGCGGTCGATGTCGCTGCCGTCTTCGATGTAGATGCGGTTGACCTGCTTGCCAGCGGCACCGGTTTGTGCGGTGACCAAGGTGCGGCCCAGCATCTGACGGGTAAACTCGGCGGCCTCCTCAACCGAGCGGGCCAGCCGGACACCGCCTTTTTCGCCAGCCTCGGCTTCCTTGAAGTGGCCTTTGCCCCGACCCCCGGCGTGGATTTGCGCCTTGACCACCCAGAGCGGGCCATCAAGTTCACCGGCGGCGGTCTTGGCTTCTTCGGCGCGGCTGACCGCACGGCCATCGGACACCGGAATCCCGTAGCTGCGCAAGAGGGCCTTGGCCTGGTATTCGTGAATGTTCATCTAAAGCCCCGGAAAGATGGATTTAGTGGCGGTTTGGCACAGATTGCCGGTCCGGCACATTGAGAAATCACAAAGCCGTCCGGAAAAGCGACATTTGTGATCACAGTAAAAATTTTTGTGATCACACTTAGGAAATCGGTAAGGTTTGAACGGTTGTTTGAGGGGTTGCGGGCGGAGCGGCGGTTTCACACCCCTTGCGCCATTTCTGCGCCCGGCGGGCAAATGGCTTACCCGATGGGATATTCAGCGACAGATGAAGCGGCAAGATCAGTTCAGGTAGAGCGCGAAAAGCATGGATTGGCCCTGCACCAAGTTGTCAAATGCCTCGGAATTGGCGGTGGTGACCACATTGCCCGTTTCCAGATAGGGCAGGACAGCCCAGCCTTGCATCCAGCCTGCCAGATCAATCGGGCCGGGGTTGGCAAAAAACTTGGCGAGGTTGATCCCGACAGGCGGCCCGACCCGCCAGAACGGCAGGAGTTTTTCGC
>JAYTQA010000267.1:0-3589 GCA_043746955.1 bacterium
GCGGCAAGATCGCGGCCTTTGAAGAAACGCGCCTGCCACAGCCATTTGTCCAGCCGGAGTTTCGGGGTGTCAGCGGGCGCAGATTTTGCCCCCGGCCCCGCCACTCACTTGTTCAGTTTAAGCGCTGCCAGAACCGCGAACGGGTTATCCGGGTCGAGCGGCTTTTCCACGCGCGGCGGACGGGCTTCAAAGCTGCGCTGCGGTTTGGTGTCGGACTTGGCGCCTTCGTATTTGCCGCCCTCGCGCCCACCTTCACGCCCGCCGTCCTTAGAGCGCGCTTTGCGAGAATCGTTACGCTCACCTTGCGGGCGCTCACCTTGGGAATGTTCGCCCTGGGGACGCTCGCCTTGCGGACGCTCCGCCCGGGCCGCCCCACCGTCACGCGGCTTATTGCCCTTGTAGCCGCCCCGGTCGCCAGCCTCACGGCGTGGCTTTGGCTCGGCAGCAGCGACGACAGCGCCTTCAACCGCCGGTGCTGCCGGGTCGGTCACCGCGGCCACCGGATCGGGGCGCGGGCCGCGGTCGGCATTACGGTCCTGACGCGGCGCACTAGTGCGGTCGGCGCGCGGCGGGCGATCACCGCTACGCTCTGGGCGTTCCGGTCGGGCCGGGCGTTCAGGCCGCGCGCGCGGCTTGGGCGCCCAGGTAAAGGTAAAGAACGTCTCGATTTCGGGGACGACTTCGGCTTCGGGTGCCACCTCAGCCTCAGGGTCAAGCGCAGCCGCAGGCGCCTCGGCCACCAGATGGACCAGCGAAACCTCTTCCGGCACCGGGTTCAACGAGGCAGGCTCCTCCGCCTTCACCTCAACCACCACGGCAGCTTTGACCTTGGCCCGTTCCGCCTTTTCGCCCTTATAGCCCAAGCCCGCCATCAGATCGACGAACTGGTCCAGCGTCATGCCGGTGATCGACAGCATATCCGGCGTCGCTTCAAAACCGACCCGGCTGTCCTTGGTGCGCAGAATGTCCGCCAGCCGCTCCAGCATATCAATCCGGATCGCCCGCATGCCCGAGGGGTGATAGCCTGACAACGTATAATGGCTGCGCGGCACTTCCGGCAGGTTCGGGATTGTCACCAGACCCGGCGGCGGGCTTTCGGGAAAGTCCTGCAACCCGGTCCACAGGCTCCACAGCACCAGACGCAGACGGGTGGCGGCGGGCTTCAGCAGCAACGGCAGGAACACCGTGAACTGGCCGAACCGCACGCCATGCTTGCGCAATGCAGCCCGCGCGTCCTGATCCAGCGCCTTCACGTCACCCGCCACATCGTCGCGCTGCAATACGCCCATCGCCTCGACCAGACGGAAGGCAAAGCCACGGGCCAAACCGGTCAAAGCCTCATCCCGGCTCATCGCGGCCAGGGGTTCAAACAAGGCCGCAATCTTGCGGTCGATGAAATGCTGGGCACGCCGGCGCACCTTGTCGGCCACATCGGGGCCAGCTTCCGCATCGACGAAAACCTCGACCTGCGGGCGCAGAGCCTCGCCACCCTTCACCATCTTGCCGACCGCAGAACTGCCCCACATCAGCCCGCCCTGGGTGGTGTAGTCCATCTCCGTGTCCGGCGCGTTATAAAACCGGTCCGCCCGCAGGTGGAATTCGGGTTTCAGCGCCGCAAGGGCCACCGTGCGCAACGTCTGCGCCTCTTCCGGCGACTTGGTTGCGTCCTGCTGAAACCGGAACCCGTCCAGCTTGCCCACGAATTCGCCACTTACCGTGACTTCGCCCTTGTCATTCACCTCGGCCACGAGGGTCTCCTTCTGCTTCAACCGCCGCAGCAATACGCTGGTGCGCCGGTCAACAAATCTTTGCGTCAGCGCCAAGTGGAGGGCATCCGACAGGCGGTCTTCTACTGCACGCGTCTCGTCACGCCAATGGCTTTCGTCCTCAACCCAGCCTTTGCGCTGCGCAACATAGGTCCAGGTGCGAATATAGGCCAGACGTTTCGAGATGGTATCAATGTCGCCGCCCGGTTTGTCGATCCGTTCTATCGACTTTTTGAGCCAATCGGCGGGGATACGCGTTTGCGACAGGCCCCGCCCGGTCAGGAATTCAAAGATTCGGGTCAAGAGGGTGAAGTGTTCATGGTCCGACGCCCCGCGAAAGTCCGGCACCCGGCAGACATCCCACAGCAGGCGCACCCTTTGCGGGCCGGTCAGCTTTTCCACAACCTCCGGCAGGCCTACCAGATGTTTCAGCGCAAGCACGTCATCGGCATCGCGGGCCCGGCTGAGCCAAGGGTTAAACGTCGGCGTCTCCAGACTGCGGATCAGCCGGTCCGCGCTGCCAAAGTCCAGTTCCGGATTCCGCCACATCAGCTTGCGGACCGGATCGAACCGATGCGCCTCAATCGCCGCGATCTCCTCCTCGTCAAACGGCCGCGCCTCACCGGTCACGCCAAATGTGCCATTCTCGGTATGCCGCCCGGCCCGCCCGGCAATCTGGCCAATCTCCTGGGTGTTCAAGGCCCGCATCCTGCGCCCGTCAAACTTGGCGGTCGAGGCGAAGGCGACATGCTTGATATCGAGGTTCAGCCCCATCCCGATGGCATCGGTCGCCACCAGATAATCCACATCGCCATTTTGATACATCGCGACCTGAGCATTGCGGGTCCGAGGGCTCAGCGCCCCCATCACCACCGCACAGCCGCCCTTGGTGCGCCGGATCAACTCCGCAATCGCATAGACATTTTCAACCGAAAACCCGACAATCGCCGACCGCTCCGGCATCCGGCTTATCTTTTTCGAACCTGCGAAGGTTAAAGTCGAAAACCGCTCCTTGCGCTGGAACTGCACTCCGGGAATAAGTCCCGCAATCGCCGGGCGCATGGTGTCAGACCCCAGAAACACCGTCTCCAACAGCCCCCTTGCATGGAGCAGGCGGTTGGTGAACACATGCCCCCGTTCCGGGTCAGCGCAAAGCTGGATCTCATCGACCACGACAATATCGGCGCCAATTTCCAGCGGCATCGCCTCGGTCGTGGCCACCCAATACAAGGGCCGTTCCGGAACGATCCGCTCCTCCCCGGTCACCAGAGCCACCACCGACGGCCCGCGCAACTTGACCACCCGGTCATACACCTCCCGCGCCAGCAGGCGTAATGGCAGGCCGATCACCCCGGTGCGGTGCGACAGCATCTTTTCGATGGCATAATGCGTCTTGCCGGTGTTGGTCGGCCCAAGAACCGCCGTCACCCTAGGGGGTTCGGTCATTCTGGCCTAAAGCTCCTGCCCGCCAAGTTGGGCTTCCAGCCGTTTCACCCCGTCCCGCACATTTTTCATATGCGGGTTGATCTTCAGCGCCTCGCGGTACACCTCCAGCGCCTTGTCAGGCTCATTCAGCTGTTCAAAGATCATGCCAAGGCCCGAAAGCGCGCCAAAATGCCTTGGGTTCAGCGCCAGCGTCTTGGCAATATCGGCGACCGACAATCCCAACTGGCCAATCTGGAAATAGGCCGTGGCGCGCGCATTATAGCCTTCCGCGAAATCCGGCGCATGGTCGATCAGGGCGGTCAGATGGTCGATGGCAGAATGCGGATCACCCAAGGCCAAGGCATCCTGACCCCGCTTTAACAGCAAGTCCATCGAGG
>JAYTQA010000268.1:0-3584 GCA_043746955.1 bacterium
CATAACTTTGGTGAAGTCGGGGGTCTTGGTCATTTCATACTCTCCTGAGTGCTCGGGTCCATCGCCCGTATTCTGTGCAACTCATATACATGCTGCGTCGCAGCAATTCAAGTGAATTTTCTGCGACGCGGCGACGACAATCTTGCATAGCTGACATAACGCAAGTGCAAGAACTCAGCGAACGTCAGGTCGCAGGCACCATGGAAACATAGGTTCCGGGCGCCGCACACAGCACTGGCAAAGGTCCGTCGCCCGGTTCACGTGCCGGGACTTGCGGGCCCGAGCGCCGGGCGAGCCAGGCCCCCCAGCGTGGCCACCAACTGCCGGGCGTGAAGGCGGCACCGGCCAGCCAATCCTCGGGTGCGCCCATCGGGCCGTCGTTGGTATAGTGACCGTATTTGCCCTTGGACGGCGGATTTATGATCCCCGCGATATGGCCCGACTGTGACAGGATGAAGGTTTTATCCTTGCTTCCCATCTGCTTGACCCCCGCAAAGCTGCCCTTCCAATGGGCGATGTGGTCAGTCTCGCAGGCGATGGCACACAAGGGGACGCTGACATCGGACAGCCGCACAGTCTTGCCAAAAACCTTGAAGGTGCCTTGGGCAAAGCCGTCGCCCTGGCACAGGCCGCGCAGATATTCGATGGCCATCTTGGCGGGCAGATTGGTGCCGTCGCCGTTCCAGAACAACAGGTCAAAGGCGGGAGGCGCCTCGCCCAGCATGTAGCTTTTGATCGCCGGCTGATAGATCAGATCGTTCGATCGCAGATAGCTGAAGGTCCGGCTCATGAAGGCTTTCGACAGGATGCCGTCCGATTTCGACTGCCGTTCGATCCCGTCGACGAAGTCGTTGCCAAGGAAAACCCCGACCTCACCCGAATCAGCAAAGTCGGTCAGGGTGGTGAAAAAGGTGGCACTGTTGACGGTGGGATCGCCGGCCTTTTTCAGATGCGCCAGCGTCAGCCCCAGCGTGGTGCCGGCAATGCAATAGCCGACGCAGTTGATCTTGTCCTCGCCCGTGGCGCGCCGGGTTTCGGCCATCGCGGTGAGAAAGCCTTCGCGGATGTAATCGTCCATCGTCGTGTCGGCGTAAGAGGCGTCCGGATTGACCCACGACACCACGAACAAGGTGAAGCCCTGTTCGACAATCCAGCGGATCAGGCTGTTGGCGGGCTTCATGTCCATGACGTAGAACTTGTTGATCCACGGCGGGAAGATGAGGAGCGGGGTCTTGTGCACCGTTTCCGTCATCGGCGTGTACTGGATCAGTTCGAACAGGTGGTTGCGGTAGACGACCGAACCGGGCGTGGTGGCGATGTTGACGCCCACGGTAAAGGCCCGGGGGTCGGCCAAAGTCACCGCAAGGTTACCATTGTTGGCCTCGATGTCGCGCACCAGGTTTTCAAGACCCTGCACAAGGCTTTCACCATCGGTGGCCACCGCCTTTTCCAGTGCATCCGGGTTGGTGCCCAGAAAGTTGGTGGGCGACAGCATGTCAACGATCTGGCGCGTGAAGAACTCCACCCGCTTGCGGTCATCGGAGTCCAGCGTCTCCATGTCGCCAAGTGCTGTCTGCACCAGTTCGGCATTCAACAGGTACTGCTGCTTGAGATAGCTGAACGCCGGGTTCGTATCCCAGATCGGATTGGCAAAACGGCGGTCCCTGGAGGTGACCACCACAGGCGGCGCCTCGCCCCGCACGATGGCTTGCTGGGCATCGATATAGTGCTTGAGCGTCTTGCCCCAGAAGCTGACCTGACTTTCGACGATCTTGGCCGGGTTCTGCATCATCCCGGCCAGATAGGCCGAGGCGGCCTTCATGTAGACCTCCTGGCCTGGGCCATCGAGTGCGGCGTCATGCGGTTTGCGCGCTGCCATTGCCTGAACCAAACGGGCGGAAAGTATCTCAATCCGCGAAAGATTCTCGGTCAACCGCGTCAACTTTGCACCTGCGTCATTGTCTTCGGTTGTCATATTAAACTTTCGCCTCTATTCTCGCTGCTATGCAGCATTTTCGGTCCCCCGCAGTTCGCGGCCGACGGGCCGGGACGCAAACCATCGCAAGGACGTCACATGAAGTATATGGCCACATACGACTGGATGGAAAGCTTCCGCAATACCAGTGAGTGGACGGGCGCCACCGCACGGGCGATGGCATCGTATCCAATCTTCGCAATGTCGATGAATCCAATGATCAATCTGGCCGCCGCCTGGGGCGAAGTGGCGGAACGCAGCTTCGGCCGCATGGTGGCCAAGCCGGACTGGGGCATCCGCTCGATGGTGGGGCCGACGGGTCAGGATCATCTGATCGACGTCGTGACAGTGGTCGAAAAAAGCTTTGGCAATCTGATCCACTTTTCCGTTCGCCGCCGCGCGCCGATGGCGCGCAAATTGCTGGTCGTGGCACCGATGTCGGGCCACTACGCGACGTTGCTGCGGTCCACGATCACCAGCCTGTTGCCCGACGCCGACGTTTATGTGACCGACTGGCACAATGCGCGCGACATTCCGGTCAGCGCCGGCAAGTTCGACATCGAGGATTACACGCTGTATCTCGTTGATTTCATGCGGCATCTGGGACCGGAAGCGCACGTGATCGCGGTCTGCCAACCCGCACCTCTGACCTTGGCCGCCACGGCCTATCTGGCGGCAGAGGACCCCGCAGCCCAACCCCGCAGCCTGACGCTGATCGGCGGCCCGGTCGACCCGGACGCTGCCGCCACCGATGTCACCGACTTTGGCAGCCGCGTCACGATGGGGCAGCTGGAACAGTTGGCAATTCAACGGGTTGGCTTCAAATACAAGGGTGCCGGGCGTCTGGTTTATCCGGGCCTCCTGCAACTCGCAGGCTTCATCTCGATGAATGGCGAGCGTCACTCCAAGGCCTTCCAGGAACAGATCATGCGCGTGGTGCGCGGTGAGGCGGCAGATCACGACGCGCACAATCGGTTCTATGACGAATACCTGTCCGTGATGGACATGACGGCCGAATTCTACCTGTCCACCGTCGAGCGGATCTTCAAGAACCGCGAGATTGCCAGGAACGAATTCGTGGTGGCGGGCAAGAAGGTCGATCTGGGCGCCATCAAGCGTGTGGCGGTCATGACCGTCGAGGGTGAGAAGGACGACATCTCGGCCCCGGGACAATGTGTCGCGGCGCTGAAGATGCTGCCCGGCCTGCCCGAGGCGATGAAAACCCAGCATCTGGAGCCTGACGCCGGCCACTACGGCATCTTTGCCGGCAAGAGCTGGCGTTTGAACATCCGGCCGCTGGTCCTCGGCTTTATCGACGCGCATTCGGCTGCCGCAAAGCTGGCCCCCGTGAAGGCGACCCCGGTCAAGGCCGCCCCAGTGACGGCTGCCCCTGTGAAGGCGGCGACGGTGAAGGCGGCGACGGTCAAGACCGCCCTCGTCGAATCCACCCCCGCTCCGACCGCTCCCGTGAAAGCTGCACCAATCAAGGCCGAAACTCCGGGCCCGGCTGCACCAAGAACCGGGCTCGCAAAACCGGCCAAAGTGGCCAAGCCGGTTGCCGTTGAAAAGCCCGCAGTTGTCGTGCAGACCACTCCGATTGCGAAACCGG
>JAYTQA010000269.1:0-3559 GCA_043746955.1 bacterium
TTGGGAAAGGCGGGCTGCTTTGGCATCGAAGGCGCTCCTCGTGCGGATGCCGAAGTCTATCAGATCAGGCCAAAAGAGGGCAGGTTTTTCAGACGTTCCCTAATAGCGTGCTACCATTGTCTTGAGTTGATAAATAAATTGTTGGTAGAGTCGATTCGTAGCCACCCATTGCAATTTTTGCAGCAATATCGATCTGTGAGGTCAGAAATATTGGTGAATCGGTGACGTTGAAGATCCCGCCATTAGCTCCCCATCCGTCTTCAAGGCATGCTTTTATAAAGAATGGCTTCTTTGGTATAACCGGCACCACTTCGTAGTTGCCCGTCAAGCATTGCCCGCGAACCCGCAAAGAAGCGCTACTTCCTCGATTTGTTAAAACGCACTGTTCTCCAATTCCTTGAACCTGCGTCTACAAGATCATGGCGAGCACCGATAACGAACCCATCCGAAGTTGCTAGTTCCTTGATAAAGAAGATTTCTCCGCCGTCGCCCTTGAAAACAATCTCGTCTCCATAGTTCTGAAATGACTTTTCATCAATTTTTAACGAACTGCTCGTCATGCCGCGAGCCCATCCAACAGCAGTAGCGAGGAATTTTGCTTTTGTAACCGAAGGCGCAACAGGGAATTCCGTCGCAAAAAGTCCCATTTTTCTTCCTTTTTTCGATCTTCTCGGGTTCAAAGGAGACCAAGTTAGTCATCTTCTTCGATTTCACCCCTCACATCAAGCCCCTCACCTCGCCCCGTAATACAACCCCACCACATGCTCGGCCTGCGCGAAGAACAGCCACCGCGCAGCCAAGGCGCCCACCAGATGCACAGCGGCTATCACCCCATAACTCACCGGGTGGGCTGGCAGCACCAACAGCAGCCCCAACGGCACAATCACCGCGCCGCCAAAGGCTATGCGCCGCAGGGTCGCCACGTGCTTGCGGGCGACCAGATAGATCATCTCGCGCATCAGATAGTTCGGGCTGGTGTGGGGCTGTTCAAACACCGTGACCGCGCCAATCCTATCCAGTCCGGTGGCGGTGCCGATCGTCTGCGCAGCCTTCGCAAACGCCGTATCACCGATGCGGAAGTGGGCCACCAGCGCCACCGCGAGCGCCAGACAGCCCGCGAGTGCGGGGAGACGGTTGCCCGACAGGATCGCCCCTCCGGCCAGCATGAACGATAAAAACACCGGCGGCGTGGTCCAGTTATTCCAGCGCGGGATGGTTTTCATCTGGGTGTAGATCATCGCAGTGCTGGCGACCGTGGCGATACTCAGCGCCGCGCCGATGATACCTGGACCACGCGGCCACCCCAACCCGAGCCAATCCGACAGCGCCATCGGGGCCAGCAGGATCAGCGCAGATACCGACGCCCACGCCTCGCGGCTGAGCCAACTGGTGCGCCACTGGCTGAAGGCTTTCAGCGCGCGTTTGGGCTGGCCCAGATGAAAGGTCGAGGCCAATAGCCCGCCTAACGCCAGCCCGTAGCCCAAGCCCCAGTGAGCGAACCCAAGCCATCCGGTGGCTAGAGGCCACCCCAACCCGAGGAACGCCAACAGGCCAAAGCCGATGCCGGACAGCACGGTGAACGCGATGACAGAGGGGGCCGGATGCATCAGATCTTGCCCAGAACCTTGTCCAGCCAGCCGGCAAACCCGCTGGCCCGGATGTCGAGCAGGGGGGCCAGAAGCGACGCCGCTTGGGGCAGATCTTTCTTGCGCGGGGCCAGATATTTGTTGGTCGGCTTGGTTTTCAGGTCGGGCATCAGATCATAGCCGTCCCGGTCCGCCACCAGTTTTGACACCTTGCTGTCCGGGTCGGCAAAGTCGCCAAAGTGCCGCGCGCCGGTCGGGCAAGTGCGGACGCAGGCCGGCTCGCGGTCGACCTCGGCGAGGTTCTCGTTATAGATCCGGTCGACGCACAGGGTGCATTTCTTCATCACCCCCGCAGCGGCGTCGAGTTCGCGCGCGCCATAGGGGCAGGCCCAGGCGCACAACCCGCAGCCGATGCAGGCCGCCTCATTGACCAGCACGATGCCATCCTCGACGCGCTTATAGCTGGCACCGGTCGGGCAAACCGTCACGCAAGGCGCATCCTCACAATGCAGGCACGATCGGGGGAAGTTGATGATTTGTGCAGCGCCCTCAACGGGTTGCACCTGATAGCTGTGCACCCGGTTGAGGAACGTCCCCGAAGGGTCTGATCCGTAAGGGTTTTGATCCGACAGGCCATTCCCCTGATCGTTCCACCCCTTGCAGGCGGTCACGCAAGCCTGACAGCCAACACAGGTATCCAGGTCAATCACCAGACCCAGTTTCTTATCGGTACGGCTGGGAAGTTGGGTCATGACGGGTCCTTGCAGGTCAGGCGGCGGAACGGTCGAGTTTCCCCGAATTTTCGGCGAAAATTCAGACCGGGACGGGTTTTCTGCGAAAACGCATGATCTTTCGCAGAAAGATCGTCAGACCATTTTTCGCAGAAAAATTGTGCGGCGGTCGAAGGAAACCCACGGCTCATGCCCGATCCCTCCCCTGTGGCACCACACGGGGGATGGCTGGAAAATCAGGCTCGGCATGCGGCTTCGGCCCGACATTCTCGATCCTGACCCGCAGGTCGAACCAGGCGGCTTGGCCGGTCACCGGGTCAGAGTTGGAATAGCGCAACCCGTCGCCCTTTTCGGGCAAAAGCTCGCTGATCAGGTGGTTCAAGAGGAAACCCTCATTCGCCTCGGCCGCCGCCTCGTCCAGCGCCCAGGCGGCTTTGCGTTTGCCAATCGCATTCCAGGTCCAGACGGTGTTTTCGTTCAGCGCGGCCATCTGGGCGACCGGCGCGGTGATCGCTCCGCTCGGCGAGGTCACCCGGGCATAGTCGCCATCTTTGAAACCGTTGGCCTGCCAGATCTTGGTCGGCACATAGAGGAAATTCTTGCCCCGGATCTGGCGCAGCCACGCGTTCTGGCTACCCCAGGAATGGTACATGTCCATCGGCCTTTGGGTCAAAGCGTGGACCGGATAGCCCCAGCCCGCAGCCTCCAGATCGCCAAACGGCGGATACCACAGCGGCAGCGGGTCCATCGCCTGCCTTAAGCGCGCCCGCAGGTGGTCGGGCGGCTGGACCTGACCGTGACCTTCCGCGGCCAGTTGGAACTTGCGCATCGGTTCGGACCAGATGCTGAACAGATAGGGTTGCGGGCTTTCAAAGAACGAGGTTTGCACCGCCCAATTCTGATAGGCCATGTTCCACGGCTTGTAGAAAGCCGCCTCCTCCGGCACATGGGCCTGATAAAATCCGCCGTTTTCGATATAGGCGGCGATCTGGTGGGGGTTGGCCTCGCCCCTGCCCTCTTTGTCACCCGCCACGCCCCGAAAGCCGATCAAGGGCCCGACACCGGGCCTGCGGATGTGGGTCTGGATGTAGTCGGCGTAGTCCTGGTATTTCGGCGAACCGTCGGAGTTGACCATTGGCGCCAGGCCCAGCCGGGCACCGAGGTCCAACAGCACCGATTGAAAGCCGCGCACGCCCGCATGACCGGGGCGGTCCGGCTCGGTCACCGGCCAGCGGATGCTGT
>JAYTQA010000270.1:0-3552 GCA_043746955.1 bacterium
GGCCAAAGCAGCGCCCAACAGCAGCAGCAATGTCGCGATCAAAATGCGGTACAAGTTACTTCCCCGTGATTCCAACGTCTCGGCGATCATACTGGCACGGGGCCAATTGGCCAGCCCACCTGTCTGGAGTTTGTTGGGTCAGGCCGCCATCTTGGCTTGGTTGACGGTGGTCACCGCAAGGCCGGTCAGCTTGGAATTGGCCGCCTTTTCCATATCGAGGATCTGGGTCAGGAGATCATCGGCCTGGGTATGGCCCAAGACCTTGGCCCATTCCCGCAGCGTGCCATAACGGGCGATCGCGTAATGTTCGACCGTTTGGGCCGCCGCAACCAGACAAGCGTCCAGACCAATGCCGGTGGCCTCTTGGATGATGCTCTCGGTTTCTTTGATCAGCGCTTCGATGGCGTCGCATTTTACGCCGATCGGCTTTTGCTGGATCGAGGCGAACACCTGGTCGAGGATCGTGATCTGCTGTCTGGTTTCCGCCAGATGCGCCAGAACCAGCGTCTTTACCTCGGGGTTGATCGCGGCGGCGGCGACCTTGGGCAGCGCCTTGGTCAGCGCTCCCTCGGCATAGGAGATGTCTTGCAGCGTGTGATGAAAAGCTTCGGCTAAGGTTTTCACGGGGGTTTCTTGGGTTGACCGGCAACGGTCCAACCTTTTCGCGGCACAGATGGCACCGGGCGAAGGGTGCACCTGCTGCGACGAAACGCCGTGGGACAGAGTTGGTTCAGTGGCTAAAGGCAGGGGGCGGCTGGGCCACCTGCTACCTGCGGCGCACCGAATTGCCGCCATCGATGATCGCGTTGATCAGCATGGCCACGGCCAGATGCAGGGCCTCCTTGCCATCACCGGTGGGGGCTTGTTCATGGCATGCTGCGGCGTCTTTCAAGATCCCGACGATTTCGCGGTCTGGCAGGATATTGCGGTCGTTAAGCGCCAAAAGCAAGGATTCGCAGATCGTCAAGGCGGCGTTTCCGGCGATGTCTGACGAATCGGGCATTTGGGTCAAGCTCTCCAGAATTCGGGCATCTCGAACGGGCAGGTCGGCCTAGCTTTTGAGAACGGCTTGGCCGCATATGCGCGCTGTTGGGGCCAACCTGCCAGAAAAGCGCTGCATCAGGACTGATCTGAAGCAGCGTTTCGGCGGGGTCGTCCCAGAATTGCGGCGGGCAGAGGGGTTAGGCGCGTTTGCGCACAAAACCCCAGATCACCAACAGGATAATCGCGCCCACAATTGCGCCGATGAACCCGGCAGTGTCGCCGGGCGCATACCAGCCGAGCTTCTGGCCCAGGAAAGTGGCCACGAACGCGCCGATGATGCCCAGAATGGTCGTCATGATGAAGCCCGAAGGTTCGTTGCCGCCCGGGGTTACAAATTTAGCGACAACACCGGCCAGAAAGCCGATAATGATGGTCCAGATGATCCCCATGGCGATGTCTCCTCGGTTGATTTGAAGTCATGACAGCGTAACGTTTCGGCGACGATTTTCGTTCCAAGCGCTCAGGCTTTCGCGTGGTTCAGGAAAAAGCGCAGCATTTCGCGGGAGGCGTCGGGGCCGGCAGGGTCGGTATAGCTGCCGCTGGGCCGCCCACCCGCCCATGCGTGGCCTGCGCCGGTGATTTCCCAGTGTTCCGCCAGGATGCGGCCATCGGCGGCGTTGTGGCGGGTAAGCCGGTACGTGCGACCTCCGGCCGATGTGCCGGTTTCGGTGGTCCGGCGCAGGTCAGGCTGTGCGGTCAGCGCCTGAGCTACGACAGCGGCGCCATTGCCGGGATGCACGGTCGGGTCGGCCAGACCGTGAAACACGATGGTAGGCACCGCGTGTGGTAGCGGTTTGCCCGCAGCCCCCGACCGCATGGCGGAAAATGCCGACGGCATGTCTTGGGCGGCCCCAACGGCCAAGCCGGAATGGACGCACGCCGCCTGATAGAGGTCGGGATAGGCTGCGGCGATGATGGCCGCCGCCGCACCGCCCGCCGAAAGCCCTGCGATATAGACCCTGGCCGGATCGGCCTTGTGGTTTTTCAGGATATCTTTGGTCAGGCCGGCGATCAGCGCGGGTTCGCCGTGATCGCGGCCCTGATCCTCGGCCCGAAACCAGTTCCAGCACTTTTGCGCATTCGCACCAGAGGGTTGCGCAGGATATGCCACCAGACAGCCAAACTCCTCGGCCAGGGCGTTCATGTTGGTGCCCGCCGCAAAATCCTCCGGTGATTGGGTGCAGCCGTGCAGCATGACGATCAGCGGCATGAGAGCCTCGGGCCGGTTGGCCGAGATATACAGCCGGTAGTTGCGGCTAGCTGTGGCAGTCGTGTGGCGCAGCGCCAAAAATTGCGCACCCGGCGGGATGGGGTCGGTCGGGCCAGACACCGGCCGTGAGGCCGGAATCCCGCCCGCCGCAATCCTGCGCAGGGTATCGGCCAGACCGGTGCGCGGGGTTGCGGAGATTTTGCGCGGCTTGGGCTTTTGCACCGGTGCCTGCGTAGCCACCTGCGAAAAGGTGCCCTCTATGGCATCGCTGTCCAGCAATTCAGCCCCTTGGCCCAGCAGGGATTGGATCAGCGCGGTCGCCTGTTGCAGTTTGCCCGCTCTGGTCAGTTCGGTGGCGTGCATCATGGCGGTTTTGAAGGATTTTGTCATTTTTTGTACATTCCAAGTGAGATCAGGCCATCCGGTCGGCTAACGCCGCTTTGACCGCAGCGCTGGCCTGAAGCGTGCCCAAGACCGACAGGGCGGAAATCGTTGCGCGCGCAAGGTCGGGCGTTACGTCCGACGCAATCACCGCCAGACCCAGAACCCGGATGTCGAGCATCTGCCCGGCAGCCTTGGCGGCTTGCAGGTCAGCGGAGGAGATGTGGCGCAACCCAAGGTCCACGCTTTTGCGGGTGACGACCTGGCGCACCACCTCGGCATGGCGTTCGATCTGGTTGCGGATCGCGGTGCGGATAAAGTCGCTGCGATTGGAATAGAAGCCTTCCTGCACCAAAAGTTCGATCTGGCCCAGGTCGACGAAACCCAGGTTGATCGTCAGCTTTTCGGACTCGGGTGTTTTGAGCTGGACTGCTTTTATCATCCCTGCCGCCAATAACCATCTGTATGGATGGTATATGGATGTTCTATGGCTGAATGCAAGCCTTGATCAAGCCTGAGCGTCGCTTTGCGGGATCGGGGCAGCGGCACTGAGAAAGGTGCCCAGCGTGTTCAGTGACGCTACGTTGTCGCAGATGACTTTGAGGCAGACGAGAAACGGCACCGCCATCAACCCGCCCGCGATGCCCCAAAGCCAGCCCCAGAACACCACGGTGACAAAGACCGACACAGTGTTCAGCTCCAGCTGGCGACCCAACAGGACGGGGGTGATGAACTGTCCCTCAAGCGTGGTAGAACCGAGATAGATCGCCGGGGCGAGGGCCGCGTGCCCCAGATGGTCAAAACTGACCACAGCCACGGCGGTTGCCAGTGCTGCACCGAACAGGGGGCCGATATAGGGCAGGAAATTCACGAAAAACGCGACAAACGCCCAGACCAGAGGCTGCGGCATCCCGATC
>JAYTQA010000271.1:0-9470 GCA_043746955.1 bacterium
GTGGTGCCAGAGGTAAAGCCCAGCAAAGCCACATCATCCCGCCCGGTCCTGACCGCCTGAAACCTGACCGGTTTTGACAAGGCAATCCGGTCCAGTTCCGCGTCATGGTTGGCCGTCCCGTCAAACCCGATCACGGTTTTCAGGTACGCCGAGCCCTTGGCACAGGAAACCAGTTCTTCCATCAGCCGGGTGTCGCACAAGGCATGCGAAACCTCCGCCTTGTCGACAATCGCCGTCAACTCGCCCGAGCGCAGCATCGGCATCGTGTTGACCACCACGGCCCCCGCCTTGGTGGCCGCAAGCCAGCACGCCACCATCGCCGGATTATTCGCCGACCGGATCAACACCCGGTTGCCCGGCGTCACGCCATAGCTTTCCACCAACGCATGGGCGATCCGGTTCGACCAGTCGCTGAGCTCCTTATAGGTCCGCTGCCGCCCATTGCCGATCAGGGCGACATTGTCGCCAAAGCCGCGCTCCACCATCCGGTCGCAAAGTTCGACGCCCGCATTCAGCCACTCCGGATAGTCAAAGCCGGTAAGGCCAATCTCCGGCCAATCCTGCGCTGCAGGCAGCCGATCCCGCGTGAACGTGTCCAGATGTCCCGTCGGCCCCAACATCGAACGCCCCCTATTCTTGGTCAAAACTGTCTGGCACCACCGCCATGGCCTCAATCTCCACCTTGGCGCGGTCTTCGACCAAAGCCACCACCTGCACCAGTGCCATCGCCGGGAAGTGCGCGCCCATCACCGCGCGGTACTCCCGCCCGAGGTGTTTCAGACTGGCCAGATATTCCCGTTTGTCGGTTACATACCAGGTGAGCCTGACCAGATGCTCTGGCCTCGCACCACCACAGGCCAGCACCGCAACGATATTGCGCAACGCCTGCCCGGCTTGTGCTGCAAAATCGTCACTCTCAAACACCTGATCCGGGTTCCAGCCGATGATCCCGCCGGTCACCACCAGCCGCCCGCGCGCCGAAACCCCGTGGGAATAGCCTACCGCCGGTTTCCAATGCGACGGGTGCAACAACTCATGCGGGCTCATGTGGCCCCCTTCGGCAGAATGCTGCGGGCAATCACCACCCGCTGCACATCACTTGCCCCCTCGTAAATCCTGAGCGCCCGGACTTCCCGGTACAACCGCTCGACAACCGAGCCATGCCGCACCCCTTCGCCACCATGCAACTGCACCGCCATATCCACCACCCGCTGGGCGGCTTCGGTCGCATACAACTTCGCCATCGCCGCCTCCCGCGTCACCCGCGCAGCACCTTGGTCCTTGACCCACGCCGCCCGATAGACCAGTAAAGCCGCCGCATCGACCTCCAGCGCCATATCCGCCAGATGCCCCTGCACCATCTGCAACTCCGCGAGCGGCTGGCCCTGAATGCGGCGCGTGGTCACCCGCGCCAGCGACTCCTCCAACGCCCGGCGCGCAAACCCCAAAGCCGCCGCCCCGACGGTTGACCGGAACACATCCAGCACCGCCATCGCCAGTTTGAACCCCTCCCCGGCGCGGCCGATCAACGCGCCGTCCGGCAGTTCCACCCGATCCAGCCGCAGCCGCGCCAACGGATGCGGTGCCACCACCGCCAACCTTTCGACCACCGACAGCCCCTTCACATCCGCCGGCATCAAAAACGCCGACAATCCGCGCGCGCCCGGCGCCTCGCCGGTCCGGGCAAACACCACATAAATATCCGCAATCCCGCCGTTCGAAATCCAGGTCTTCTCCCCGCTCAGCCGCCAGCCGCCCGGCACCCGCTCCGCCACCGTCGAGGTCGCCGCCACGTCCGACCCCGATGCAGGCTCGGTCAGCGCAAAACCCGCAATCGCCTGACCAAGCCTTGTCTTATCCAGCCACGCCCGCTGCGCGCCCGAGCCAAACAAAGACACCGCCCCCATCCCCAACCCCTGCATTGCAAAGGCAAAATCCGCCAAGCCATCATGGCGCGCCAAAGTCTCGCGGATCAGGCACAAGGTCCGCACATCCAGAACCCCACCCGAATGCTGCAACCAACCGCCTGCGCCCAAAGCCGCCACCAACCCGCGACAAGCCGCATCCACATCGCCATGATCCACCGGCAAGTTGGCGACACACCAAGCCTCCAAAGCCCCGGCGACCTCCCGATGCCGGGCCTCAAAGAATGGCCAATCCAGAAACGTCACATCGCTCATCCGCTTTCCATTCATCTGGGCACAAATACTCTCGGGGGTCCGGGGGTGGAAAACCCCCGGCGCTAGTCACCCGCAAACACCGGCCGCTCCTTGGCCACAAAGGCCCGATAGGCCCGCTCGAAATCCTTGGTCTGCATACAGATCGCCTGCGCCTGCGCCTCGGCCTCGATCGCCTGCTCCAGCCCCATGTTCCACTCATGGTTCAGTTGAGTCTTGGTCATCCCATGGGCAAAGGTCGGGCCAGCCGCCAGCCTTTCGGCCAAACTCCGCGCCTCCGCCGCCAAAGTCTCGGCCGGGTGCAGCGCATTCCAGAACCCCCAGCGCTCGCCCTCCAGCGCGCCCATCACCCGCCCGGTGTACAACAACTCCGCCGCCCGCCCCTGACCAATGATCCGCGGCAGCATCGCACAAGCCCCCATGTCACAGCCCGCCAACCCGACCCGGGTGAACAGAAACGCGCATTTCGCCTCCGGCGTGGCCAGTCTTAAATCCGACGCCATGGCGATGATCGCCCCCGCCCCGACCGCCACGCCGTCCACCGCCGAAATGATCGGTTTGCCACAGGAAATCATCGCCTTGACCAAATCGCCGGTCATCCGGGTAAAGGCCAGCAAGTCCTTCATCGGCAACCCGATCAGCGGCGCGATAATCTCATGCACATCGCCGCCTGAACAGAAATTTCCGCCGTTGGAGCCGAAAATCACCACGTCCACATCCTCGGCATAGGCCAGATCGCGGAACATCTCCCGCAACTCGGCATAGCTCTCGAACGTCAGCGGGTTTTTCCGGTCGGGCCGGTTCAGCCGCACCGTGGCGATGCCGCCAGAAACCTCCCACAGAAAATGCAGCGGTGTCCTACCGGCCAGTTTCATTTCGCCCCCATCCGTTTGAGAATATCGGTCAACAGGTCCAGATCGGCTTCCGAAAGCCCGCCGAACACCCGGCTCACCTCGATTTCATGCTGGGCGGCAAAAACCTCAAACTGCGCCAGCCCCTCAGCAGTCAACGCCACAAATACCGTCCGCCGGTCCACCTCGGACGGGCTGCGCAACACCAGCCCGTCCCGCTCCAGTCGGGCCACGACCGTCGTCGCATTGCCGTTGGAAACCAACAACATCCGCGAAAGTTCGGACATCGTCACCCCGTCGCGCCGCCGATAAAGTGCCGCCATCACATCAAACCGCGGCAGGGTGGTGTCATGCCTGACCCGCAGAAATTCCCGCATTTGCGACTCCGCAGCCCGCGTCACGCCCAGCAGGCGGATCCACATCTTCAGCCGCCGCTTGGACAGAGGGTCGCTCACACCTCGCCCCCTGATACCGCAAGCGCGTGACCGTTCACCATCGCGGCCCCGGTCGAGGCCAGGTAAAGCACCGCCCCTGCGACCTCCTCCGGCGTGATCATGCGCCCGACCGGATTGCTGCGGTATAGCATCGCCTCTGCCTCGGCGCGGGGTATCTTGTAGCGTGCCATCAAGTCCTCGGCGGCCCGGTCGGAAAGCGGGGTGGCTACGAAGCCGGGGCAGACCGCGTTGCAGGTGATCCCCCGACCGGCCACGTCGAGCGCCACCGATCGCACCAGCCCAAGCAACCCGTGCTTTGCCGCCGCATAGGCCGGGATCACGGCTTCCCCCATCAGGCTCGCGGTGGAGCCTATGGCGATCAACCGCCCGCCCGCCTGCATCCCGCGAAGTGCCTCCCGAAAGGTCAGGAACACGCCGGTCAGGTTGACCGCCAGCGTCTGATTCCATAGAGCGAGCGAGGTGGCCTCGATCTTGCCGTACTTGCCGATCCCCGCATTCGCCACCACCACGTCGAACGGCAGGTCGAACATCGCTACGACCTGCGCCTCGTCGGTCACGTCTGCAATGCGGGCCGCAATGCCCCGCCCGCCATCGGTCTCGGCCAAAGCGTCGGCGTGGCGCCCACAGATGGTTACCCGCTCGCCCGCCGCCGCGAAGGCTCGCGCCACCGCCCGACCAATGCCGGACCCGCCACCGGTCACCAGAACGCGCCGCCCAGTCGTCGTTGTTTCGGTCATACCCGGATCGCCTCCTGCTGACGTTCGCGAAGTCGCACCGCCTGATCGCGGCCGGCCAGATAGGGCAGCGGCCAAGCCGTCAGATCGCCCGCCGCGACCGCCTGGTGCAGCGTCCAATACGGGTCGGCCAGATGGGGCCGTGCAAGACAGACCAGATCGGCCCGCCCGGCCAGCAAAATCTGGTTCACCTGTTCGGCCTCCGTGATGTTGCCCACAGCCATCGTGGCCAACCCCGCCTCGTTCCTGATCCGGTCACTGAACGGCGTCTGGAACATCCGCCCATAGACAGGCGTTGCATCGGGGGAGGTTTGGCCCGCCGAAACATCAATAATATCCGCCCCGGCCGCCGCAAACATCGCAGCAATCTCAACGGCTTCCGCAGGTGTCACGCCGTCCGCGCCCAACCAGTCATTGGCCGAAATGCGCACCGACATCGGCTTTGTCCCCGGCCATTCTGCCCGCATCGCAGCGAACACCTCCAGCGGATAACGCATCCGGTTTTCCAGACTGCCGCCATATTCATCGGTCCGCACGTTCGACACCGGACTGATGAAACCAGAGATCAAATAGCCATGCGCTGCGTGCAGTTCGATCATGTCAAATCCCGCACGCGCGGCCATTTCGGTGGCCCTGACAAACTGCAAAAGCACCTTGTCCATATCGGCGCGGTCCATCGCTTTGGGCACTTGATTGGCCGGTGTCCACGGCACTGCCGAGGCGCTGATCAGCGGCCAATTGCTGTGCGGAAGCGGCGCGTCGCCGGCCTCCCAGCCCACCTGTGTCGACCCCTTTCGCCCCGAATGTCCGATCTGGCAGCAGATTTTCGCCTGGGTCTCGCCATGGACAAAATCCACCAACCGCTTCCACCCGGCCTCGTGTTTCGGGCTATAAAGCCCGGTACAGCCCGGCGTGATGCGCCCCTGCGCCGAAACGCAGGTCATTTCGGTATAAATCAGGCCTGCGCCACCCTTTGCGCGTTCGGCGTAGTGCACAAAATGCCAGTCGCCCGGCACGCCATCGACGGCCTTATACTGCGCCATCGGCGACACGACGATGCGGTTTTGCAGCGCCATATCCCGCAGCCGGAACGGGGCGAACATCGGTTTGCGCCCGGGCGCGCCGCCGGCCTGCATCTGAAACCAATCCTCAGCTTGTTGCAACCAAACCGGATCACGCTGTCGCAGATTCTCGTGCGAAATCCGCTGGCTACGGGTCAACAAGGAATAGGCGAACTGCAGGGGAGGCATATCAAGATAGCGTTCCACCGCTTCAAACCACTCCAAGGAATTGCGCGCGGCGGATTGCAGGCGCAGCACTTCCACCCGGCGTTCGTCCTGGTAGCGCTGGAATGCGCCTGGCAATGTCGGTTCCGAATGCAGATAATCCGCCAGCGCAATCGCACTGTCAAACGCCAGCCGCGACCCCGACCCGATCGAGAAGTGGCCGGTCGCCGCCGCATCGCCCATCAGCACGACATTCTCATGATACCAGGTTTTGCAGATCACCCGCGGAAACTGCATCCACACCGCCGACCCGCGCAAATGTGCTGCATTCGACATTAACGAATGGCCGTTCAGATGGTTAGAGAAGATCCGTTCACAAACAGAAATCGTCGCTTCCTTTGACAGGAACTCAAAGCCCCAGCGGTCCCAGGTTTCCGGCAGACACTCGACAATGAAGGTCGCTGTGTCGTGGTCGAACTGATAGACATGCGCCCAGACCCAGCCATGTTCGGTTTTTTCAAATATGAAGGTGAAAGCGTCGTTGAATTTGGCATGGGTGCCCAGCCAGACAAACTTGCATTTCCGGACGTCGATATCGGGCTGAAACACGCTGGCAAATTCGCGCCGCACCAGCGAGTTGATCCCGTCGGTGGCGACCACCAGATCATAGTCGCTACGATACGCTTCGGCCGATTTGAACTCGGTTTCAAAGCGCAGGTCGACGCCCAGCTCGCGCGCCCGCGCCTGCAGCAAGATCAGCATGGTTTTCCGGCCAATTCCGGCAAAGCCATGGCCACCCGAAACCGTACGCTGCCCGGCGTGCACCACCGCAATGTCGTCCCAATAGGCGAAGCGCGACCGGATGGCATCGGTGCTGACGGAATCGTTTTTCTGCATCCGACCCAAGGCGTCATCCGACAAAACCACGCCCCAACCGAAGGTGTCATTGGCGCGGTTGCGCTCCAAAACCGTGACCTGATGCCCCGGATCGCGCAGCTTCATCGAGATGGCAAAATACAAACCAGCCGGGCCGCCGCCGAGGCATAAGACCTTCATCGCCATTCCTTTCCGGAAAGGGTTGCGCACAGGATGCACCGCTTGAAAGTAATTTCAAGCTTAAAGCATTCCAGCTTGAAGTTTTTGCATTCCAAGGGATGATGGCATATGGATTTGATCGTGGACCATAGGCCGGGCTGGTCGCTGCTGACCCTCAACCGACCGCAGGTGCGCAACGCGCTGAACACCGCCCTTTTGGGCCAGGTGGCCACGGTCTTGACCGAACTCGCCGCTGGCCCGTGCCGTGCCGTGGTGCTGACCGGCGCTGATGGCGATTTTGCGGCCGGTGCCGATATTACTGAAATCGCTACGAAAACCAGTATTGAGGCTGCCAATGATCCGCGCAAAGCCCATTGGGCCGCCATCCGCGCCTTTCCCAAACCGCTGATTGCAGCCGTTGATGGATTTGCTTTGGGCGGTGGATTTGAACTGGCGCTGATGGCCGATTTCATGGTTTTGGGGCCAACCGCGCGCCTGGGTTTGACGGAAACTACCCTCGGCCTGATCCCCGGCGCGGGTGGCGGACAGCGGCTTATCGCCCTGATCGGGCGCGCCCGCGCCAGCCGGATGGTCCTGTTGGGCGAGGTGATTGACGCCGAAACCGCCTTCAACTGGGGCATTGCTGGGTGTAAATCTGACGGCCCGGCTCTGGTTCAGGCCGAGGCTTTGGCCGCCAAAATCGCTCTGCGTGCCCCGCTTGCCCTCATCGCTGCCAAGCGCGCATTGGTTGCCGGTGAGGCTGCCCTCGCCTTCGCGGCAGAGCGCGCCGGGTTTGAATCCCTGCTCGACACCGCAGATAAAACCGAAGGCATCGCCGCGTTTTTCGCCAAGCGCAAACCGAACTTCCGGGGAGTGTGATGATCATTGGTGTGGTCGGTCTTGGCACCATGGGCCTTGGGATCGCACAGGTTTTCGCGGCCTCTGGTTGCACCGTTCTTGCGACCGACGGGTTTGCGTCGGCCCGCGACAATGCCCATGATCGCTTGCGCGCGACGCTTGAACCCCGCGTGGCCAAAGGGGCAATCAGCGCCGCTGCGATGGCCAGTACGCTCGCCAATCTGCGCGTCGTCGAAGGCCCCGAAGCGCTGGCCCCGGCGCAGTTGGTGATTGAGGCTGTTGTTGAAAATCTGGCCACCAAACAGATTCTTTTCGCTGTTCTGGAAGGCGTTGTCGCGCAGGATGCGGTGCTTGCGACCAACACGTCTTCGCTGTCGATCACGACAATTTCACATGGTTTTCAGGTTCCGGAACGTTTGTTAGGCTTGCACTTTTTCAACCCTGCTCCGGCCATGAAACTGGTTGAGTTGATTGCCCATTCTGGCACCAACGCCGGTTCGATTGCCTTGGCCCGCCAACTGACCGAGGCTGCGGGCAAGACCGTCATCGCCTGCCCTGACCGCCCCGGTTTCATCGTCAACCGCTGTGCGCGGCCGTTCTATGGCGAGGCTTTGGCGCTCATGGAAGAAGGCCGCACCGCATCTGATATTGACGCCGCCATGCTTGCCGCTGGCTATAAAATCGGCCCGCTAAGTCTGATCGACCTGATTGGCGCCGACATCAACCTCGCCACGACCGAGGGGCTGCAAATGGCGATGCGCCACCCGCGCTACCATGTTTTCGACGTGCTTAAGCTGCAGGTTGCTGCAGGCAAACTGGGCCGCAAATCCGGCCAGGGCTTCGTTTTCCCCGCCACGCCCGGCCCGGCCCCGAACGATGCCGCAGCGATTGCGCGGCGCATTGAGGCCACCCTCGCCAATGAGGCGGCCTGGCTGCTTTCCGAAGCGGGCACCACAGGTCAAGGGATTGATCAGGCGATGAAACTTGGCCTCAACTTCCCGCGCGGCCCGTTCGAATCTGCCGCAATCCACGGTCAAACCTGCATCCGCACGACGCTCGCGGCGCTGGAAGCCGCAGCCCCCGCCCACCTTAAAACCCGCTATCAGACCGCTCCAGGATCTTGACGGCACACAGGCTTGGCATCTGTGCCGCGAACTTCAGAGTGAATTGTGCCCGGCAGCCAGCGCTGGCGCACCCCTCACACAAAGCTCCGGATGGTCGCAATCGCGCCGTCCAACGCCTTGCCCTCCTCGTCCTTCAACGCCGCCTCGCGCAACCGCCGCACCCAATCCGCCGCATCCTCGCGGGTTGCTATCAGCGACGCCGCTTCCAGCACCCGGTCAAACTTTGACAGCCCGCGCGCGTGGGTGTCAGAATAGCCTTTCACCAACCGGCGACATTTCACCACTTCGACCGCCAGCTCGTAACGCGGCAAATACCCCAGGGCCGCAGCGAGCCAGGCCTCCAGATGCGCAAGTTCCTGGGCATGCCGTAAGGTCCGCCGCCGCCAGAATTTCATCCCGCCAATGAGATACAGCGCCGCATATGCCACCAGCCCATCGGTCCGCAGCCGCCGCCCGTGGCCAAACCAGCGGTCGAGCCGCCCCAGCCAAACCGGACTGTCCTGCACGCTTTTGCCCAAGCGGGCGGGCAGCATCCCGGCAATTTCCTCCGCGCGCGGATGGATAAATTCGGTCACGTGCAGCAGGTTGCCCTGCGCCACGCCCATCTCCTCGGCGATCCGTTGAAACCTTGGCCCCCGCGTCTTCAAATCCGCCACCCGGATCACATCATCATAACACATCGCATTGGCCAGATATTTCGCCGCCGCGCGCGTCAGGGCAAACCCATGGCCCACATCGTCGCGCGCCAGCACCAACTTCAAGCGGTCAAGATAGATACCACCATAGCCAAGGTCCTGAAACTCCACAACCTTCCTCAACCCCAGCACGGCCATCTCCGCCACCGGCATCGCTTGAGCCTGCGCCTCCAGCCGATGCCATTCCGCGACCATCCGCGCCGGTCCCCGTACCATCCGCGCGCCCGGTTTCGGGATGGTACCCGCAATCTCCAGCGCCCCACGCGCCGCGTCAAACGCCGCAGCAAACGCGCGCAGGCTGCCCTCAACCCCCCT
>JAYTQA010000272.1:0-9447 GCA_043746955.1 bacterium
TCGACCTGATTTCCGGCGGGCGGCTGGAGCTGGGCATCGGCTCCGGTGCCTATCAGCGCGAATTTGACCGGATGCATCCGGGGCTGAAACAGCCCGACGCATGGCGCTACATGCAGGAAATGCTGCCGGTAGTGCGCGCTCTTTGGAAGGGCGATTATGCGCATGATGGCGATATGTGGTCGTTTCCAACCTCGACCTCCTGCCCAAAACCCTTGCAGGCCAACGTGCCGGTCTGGGTCGCCGCGCGTGCCCCCATCACTTATGATTATGCGGTCAAGAACGGCTGCAACATCATGTCGTGGCCGCTGACCCGCGATATGACCGAGGCTGAGACCTATATGGGCCGCCTTGATACTGCTATGCAGGCGAACCCTGGCTGCGCCCGCCCGATCATGGCAATGATGCGCCACGCGGTGGTTTATGACCGCAAGGAAGACTGGATGGTTCCGGTGCGCGCCGTGCAGCGAGTATTGTCCCAATTCGAAAACCTGTTCAAGAACCTTGGCGATGTCGAGCGGGGGTTTCCCAAAAGCATCCCGTTCGACCAACTTGGCAACCGGGCCGAATACGCGCCCGACATGTTGACGCGCAATCTGATGTTCGGCACGCCCGATGAGGTGATAGCCAAACTGAAAACCTATGAGGCTCTGGGGGTGAATGAATTCATCTACTACGCCAGCCTCGGTTTGGGCCACGCCGAACAGAAACGTTCTCTCGAACTGTTCTGCACCGAAGTCATGCCAGCCTTTGATTGAAAGACCCCCATGCCCGCCGAAATTCGCCGTACCCTGCTGCAAATCCAAACCACCCGCATCGAAGGCGGCAAGGCTGTGGCCACGCCGACCAAACTGGTCGCAGCGCTTGCGATCATCCGCAACCCGTGGTTCGGGCGCGGCTGGGTCGAAAACCTGGCGCCCGAAGTTCGCGACCTCTGCCCCGAGGTGGGCAAACTGCTGACTGGCATGATCCTTGGTGTGACGGGGGATAAGCTGGAAGGCTATGGCAAAGCCTCGGTCGTCGGCATGGGCGGCGAGATTGAACATGCGCAGGCACTGACCCATTCGCTGTGGTTCGGTAACCAATTCCGCGATGCGGTTCAGGCCAAGACCTATCTGGTGTTCACCAACACGCGCGGAGCTGCCGGCTGTTCCATGATGATCCCCCTGATGGACAAGGACGATGCCGGGCGGCGTTCGCATTACCAGACGATCCACCTGACAGTGCCCGACGCCCCGGCGGATGATGAGATTATCGTGGCCCTGGGTGCGTCAATCGGGGGTCATCCCCTGCACCGGATCGGCGACCGTTATGAAGACCTGCGCGAGATGGGCCGCGACCGTGAAAATCCGGCCGGGGTTTGACCGCGTGGCCCGCAGCAAAACCGGCACAAGTTATGACCTGACCGGACCCATTGGCGCTCCGGTTCTGGTTTTGCTGCACGGACTTGGCCTGACGCGGGCCATGTGGGATGCTATCGTGCCCGACTTCGCGCAAGAATACCGGGTTCTGAGCTATGACCTGTGCGGCCATGGCCAAAGTGCCTTGCCAAAGGAAAAGTCAAGCCTGACCGTGCTGTCCGACCAACTCGCCGCCTTACTGGACGAATTGGGCATCGCCCGCGCCACGATCATTGGCTTTTCGCTGGGCGGCATGATCAACCGGCGGTTTGCGATGGACCATCCGCCACGCGTCGAAGCCCTTGTTGTCCTGAACTCGCCCCATGAGCGCAGCCCAGAAGCGCAGCGTCTGGTCGAGAGCCGTGCCGCCCAAACCGATGCGGGCGGGCCTGCGGCCACCATCGACAGCACGTTAGAGCGCTGGTTCACGCCTCAGTTCCGCCAGAGCGCACCGGATGTGGTGGCGACGATCCGCGCTCTGGTCTTGGCCAACGATCCCGGCAATTATACCCGGCACCGCCAGGTTCTGGCCAATGGCGTGGTGGAACTGATCCGGCCTGCGCCGCCGATCACGGTGCCGACGCTGGTGATGACGTGTGAACATGACAGCGGCAGCACACCTGCGATGACCAACGCCATCGCCTCGGAAATCGCAGGCGCGCAATCCGTGATCGTGCCCGGCTTGCAGCACCTTGGGCTGATCGAACGGCCCGACCTTTTCACTCAATCCATCTTGCCGTTTCTTGCGCGCAACTTACAGCACTTACCAAGGAACGGAACTGCAGGATGAGTACCATGACGGGCGGACAGGCGGCGGTTGCGGCGTTGCAAACCGAACAGGTCAAACATGTCTTCGGCCTGATCGGGTCAGCCACGATGGAAATGTTTGATGCGCTGTATGATGCGAAGGATATCAATTTCATCGGGGTGCATGATGAGCGCACCGGTACGCATATGGCCGATGGCTATGCCCGGGCAAGCGGGCGCGCCGGGGTGATCCTCGCCGGCCAGAACGGACCGGGTGCGACCAATCTGGTGACCGGTCTGGCGCAGGCGGCGGCCGCCTTTTCGCCAGTCGTCTCGATCGCTGGGGCTATTTCATCGGCGCATCTGTACCGCGACGCCTTTCAAGAGGTCGACCAGCAGGCGCTGTTCAAACCGGTGACCAAAAAGACCTGGACCGCGACCAGTGTTGACCGGGTGCCGGAAATGTTCCGCGAAGCGTTTCGTGTGGCACTGACACCGCGCCGGGGCCCGGTCCAATTGAACCTGCCGCGTGACGTGCTGTCGGCCACTGCCGATTTCCCGGCGTTTCAAACCCCGCAGGCCTATCGGTCGCAGTCAGTGCCCGCGGGAGCGCAATCGGCCATTGATCAGGCAGCAAGCCTTCTGGCAAGCGCCAGACGCCCGGTGATCATCGCGGGCGGTGGCATCAAGAACACCGAAGGTCACACGCAGGCCTTGGCCTTGGCAGAGGCGCTGAACTGCCCGATTGTCACCTCGCCCGGGCATGGCGATGCGATCCCGTTCGGCCATCCGCTGAATGCCGGCCAAATGGGGCCACGTGGCAATGTCGTCGCCTCTCGGCTGGCGCGCGAGGCGGATGTGATCCTGGCGCTTGGAACGCGGATTGGTTTTAACGCCACCTTCTACTCGTATGACAATGTCAACCGGGATGCCAAGATCATCCAAGTTGAGTTGGAACCTACGGCGATAGGCCGCCATTTCCCGGTTGAAATCGGCATCTGGGCCGATGCGCCCACCGCAGCCCTGCAATTGGCCACTGCGCTAAAGGCGCTGAAAAATCGCCAGTTGGCCGACCAGTGGACCGCCGCTTTCAAGGCTGAACGCAGCGCTTATCTTGCCAAGCGGGATACTGATGCCGTGGTCGACACCGCCTTGATCCAGCCCTCGGGCCTGTTCAAGACCCTGCGCGACGTGCTGCCCCGCGAGGCGGCCATCACCATGGACGCGGGCACGCTGTGCCTGCAAGCCACGGATGCGCTTCAGTACTGGCAGGCCAAAAGCCTGTTCACCCCGTTGGATTTCGGGCTGGTCGGCTTTTCGTTTGCCTGTGGGCTCGGGGTCAAGCTGGCGTTGCCCGACCGGCCCGTTATCAGCCTGATGGGCGATGGCGGCTTTGGCATGACCGTTTCGGAACTGAGCACCGCCGTCGATCACGGCATCAACACGGTGACCATCGTGATGAACAACAAATGCTGGGGGGCTGAGAAGGCCTATCAGCGCGATTTCTTCGGCGGTCGTTACATCGGCGCAGATGTCAGCAGCCCGCCATTTGACAAGCTGGCCGAATTGTACGGGGCTGCGGGGTTTCGGGCTGATAGTTTGGCAGGCGTGGCCGAGGCGGTCGAGGCGGCGTTGCTCTGCGGCAAGCCCGCCGTAATTGACGTCGCCGTCGATCCGGCGGCACTGTATTCATTCCGCCGCGACAGTTTCAAGCACCGTGGAGGGTGATCCCATGACCGACGATGCGTCCTATCCCAATACGCAATCCCAACGCGCCACCGGCGACTGGAACCCTACGTGGGATCTATTGGAAGAAATGGACCCGGATTATCTGGAGGCGTTTCTGGCCTTCCGCGCTGTGCCACAACGGAAAGGGCCGCTCGAACAGAAATACAAAGAGATGATCTTTATCGCCATCAACGCGGCCACGACCCATCTGCACGGTCCGGGCGTGCGCCGCCATATCCAGAACGCTTTGCGCGCCGGGGCCACCAAAGCTGAGATTCTGGAGGTGATCGAACTGACGACAATCATGGGCATCCACTCGATGACCCTCGCCGCACCGATCCTTGAGGAGGAGGTGGAGAGGTTCAGCCAAGGCGCGTGAGCCGTTTAACGAACAACAATCGCTTTCCAGATGCGCCAGACGTAAAGAAGTCTGCATGGCGAAAGTTTCGGTAGGAATATGCAGCTACACCAGAATTTTTCCTGAAAACATATCCCCTTTCTCTTTCGCCCCAAACCGTACGGATGCTTGGGCGGACTGAGGTTGGCCCCAAGTTCTATCCAAGCTGAGCCGGACTCCGCTGGTCAGTTTTGACCGGTTGGGCAGGTTGTGCAACCGGGGCTGGCGCGGATCTGTTCAGGGCGGCGGCGTCAGTCCCCGCTGCGGGGCGAAGCTGCCGGCGGATTTGGCGGGGGTTTTCCAGCCGAGGCGTGATTGGGGGCGTTCGATAGGGGGGGCATCGGTCAGGCCGCGCGCGCTGCCCGCGTGGGATGCAGGGACGCGAGCCGGGTTTCGTTCCGCAATGCGTCGCGCTGCCTTCTAGCATTTCAAATCTGTCGATAGGGTGACGATCTTTGCCGCAGTTCAACGTAGCGCGCCATGAGATGCAATTTTTGGTCAGGCTCAACCGCTGCGTGTAACCAGGGGCTCGATTTCCGGCCCTAAACTTTAGGTGTAGTACCATGCGCCTTCCAAGGGTTAGGCCCTCAGATTAGGCCATTTCCAGATAAAGCCGGCGACGAACACAATTTCGTCATGTTAGCGTTCCGAACAATGAGCCGAACGGCCTTGGTGCGGGTGGGGCTGGGTTGACCGGCGAACCAATGCGGCACTCGGCCGGGACGGTTAGCTACGCTTCACGGGAAACGGAGGGACTCCATGGCCAGCTACACTTTGAAGGTCAACGGGCGGACGCAGTTGGTGACACTGCAAAACCCCGATATCCCATTGCTGTGGGTCTTGCGAGATTATCTCGGCCTGACCGGCACGAAATACGGCTGCGGCATCGAGATTTGTGCAGCCTGCACGGTGCTGATCGACGGGAAGCCGCAGAAATCGTGCGAGTTAAACCTGAATGCGGTGGTGGGCAAAGCGATTATGACGGTTGAGGGGTTGGCCGCCGATGTAGATTGGGCCAAGGCGCAGGCGGCCTGGGTGACCCATCAGGTGCCGCATGCGGCTATTGCCAGTCGGGTATGCTGATTGCCGCTACGGGTGCCATGAAGGCGGGCCACCACGGAGTCGATATCGCACCCGAACTGGGCAATCTGTGTGTCTGCGGCACTTATTCCACGATCAAGGATGCCACCAGAACGCTGTAACCGGCCTTGCCCTTTCACATAGGGACTACCGTGATGAAAGATCTCGGCGGATGGCGTGTCGCGGCGCGAGGTGCTGGCGGGCGGTGCTGCGGCCCTTGTCGTGCCGTTTGCCTTTGCGCCCAAAGAGGCCAAGGCCGCCAGCATGCCGGGTTCGGGGACTATCTGGGCCCATATCAAGATTGATGCCAGCAACATCGTCACGTTGGTTCTGGGCTCGTCAGAGTGGGGCAGGGCATCCTGACCGGCCTGTCGTAACTGGTGGCGGAAGAGTTGAACCTGAACTGGGCGCAGGTGCGGGCGGAACACGCCCCCGGCCTCAATTGCCTGGCCCAACCCCTCCGGCAACCCGCTGTTCGGCTGGCAGCTCACCGGGGGCAGCACCTCGACCCGGGGGTGGTATGCGCCCCGGCGGCAGGCGGCGACCAATGCGCGGGCCACACTGATCCGGGCGGCACACAAGCAATACGGTGGGGTCTGGACGCTTGGCACCGGCGGCACACTGAAACAGGGCGTAACACAGGTCATGTTTGCCGACGTCGTCGTGACCGCGTCGACCCTGACGCTGGTTACGGGCGCGCCGTTGACCACCAAGACCCGTTTCATCGGCAAGACGATGCCGCGACTGAATGTGCCCGCCAAGACCGATGGCTCTGCGGTGTTCGGCATGGACGTCAAGGTAGCGGGGATGAAATTCGGCTCGACCATCCACGCCCCGGTGCAGGGCGGCAAGGTCAAGTCGATGCCCGCCACCTCTGGCGGCCACACGCTGTACAATCTTGGTACGGCAGTGGGGGTTTTAGCCAATGACACATGGTCGGCTATTCAGGCGGCGCGTGGTGCCGCCAATAATATCACGTAGGATGTGCCGGTGGACCCGAATGCCGCCGACGGCGTGGCACTGGCGGCGAATGCGCAGGTCTTGCTGACCTCGACCACCGCCATCGCCTATGAGGCAGAGGTCGTAGGCTCCACCGTCATCGGCAATGGTGCGGTGGCGATTGATGCGACTTATTCGCTGCCGTTCGTCGCCCATGCCACGATGGAAGTGATGAACTGCACCGCCAATGTGACCGCAACCGCCTGCGAGATCTGGGTGCCGACCCAAGGCCAGCAATTCATCCCGCCCCTGGCCGCTGCCATCACCGGACTGCCGGTCACCGCCGTGACCGTGCATTCCACCCTGATGGGCGGCGGTCTGGGCCGCAAGTTTGAAACCGACTATGTGGCCGAGGCGATCAGCCTGTCCAAACAGGTGGGTGTTCCGGTCAAAATGATCTGGTCGCGCGAGGAAGATTTCCGCAACGACTTCTACCGCCCGTCGGCCCTGATCCGGGTGGAAGGTGCAGTCGACGCGAACGGAGAGATCACCGATCTGATCTATCGCAACGTCTCCCCCTCGATCAACATTCAGCGCGGGCAGGTTTCGTCGAACAACCCTGAGGACACTGGCGCTGTGTCCGGTGCCGTGGGTCTGCCCTACCGCATGGGCGCGCGGCGGATCGAATATGTGCCGTTGCTGCCCTGCGATGTGCGGCTTGGCTACTGGCGCTCGGTCGGCGAAAGCTACAACACCTTTGCGGTGGAAAGTGCGATCGACGAACTGGCATTGCTAAAGCGGTTTGCGTTTGATGAGAATCAAACAACCGCTTTACCTCTTTGTTTTTCCGCGCATTTTTTCCGAAAACCGCGCCACACTTTTCAGAATGCGCTGTAGCTGGCAAAGACCCGATGGCGTACCGCAAAGATTTGGTTAGCGCCGATGCGCGTGCGTTGGGCGTGCTGACGGCGCTGGAAACCCTGACCAACTGGAGCGCTGGCCCTGGGCCAGGTCTGGCGCGTGGCATGGCCTATCTCACCGGTTTTGGCAGCTATATCGCGATGGCGGCGGATGTCGCCAGTGCGGGCGGCAATGTCTCGGTCAAGAAGGTCTATTGCGCGATTGATTGCGGCGTGGCGGTCAACCCCGCCTCGATTGAGGCGCAGATTCAGGACGGCGTGGCCCACGGCCTGTCCGCCACGATGTGGGGCGAGCAGACCTTTGTGTTGGGCGTGCCGCAGGTCAAGAACTATGACCATTATCGCATGATCAAACTGCACGAGATGCCCGACGTGGCGGTGTCCATCGTGCCGAGCACCGAGGCTCCGGGCGGGGTGGGAGAGACTGGCGTGCCCTGCGTCGCCCCTGCCGAAGCCAACGCCTGGGCCAAGTTAACCGGAACCCGCATCCGGACATTGCCGTTCTATCCTGGTGCCACGATGAGCGGCGGCTGACGCGCCGCAGCATTTGTCCCGTCCTGCCACCTTGGCCGGGCGGGCCGGTTGCCTTTTGGGGCAGCCAGTTCGCGCCGATGTTAGTTTGCCTCTCAACAGGCAGCGACGAATTTGGTCGATCATGCGACCGGATTTCTTGCCGCCGGTTGCAAACCGCAAATGTCGGGTCGTATCAGGCAGTTCACGATGGCCGCCGCGACCATCGTCAAAAAGGCAAAGGCCCACAGAACCAACCGCAAGGTGACGACCCGCTCTAAATCGAGGTTTCGCTTTGGCCTCCAGACAGCGGCGGCAGCCAGACCGACACCGCGCGCTACTGCGGGTAAGTCAGCCGCGACCTGCCAAGCCGGGGTCGTTCCCAAGGTTTATCCCCGTTGCCAAACACCGGCACAACACCGGGCCGGGCGGCAAAGAAGCTCGCGTAATTGTCGGGCGAAGGTCCGGGGCCGGGCGGGTTGGCGAGGAATGCTGCCGCCAGTTCTCTGGCGACCTGCGGTGCCGCCGAGGAGGTGCCTTGCAGCGCCACGTAACTGCCCGACCTTGTGCCCGATGACACGATGCCCGTCTGCGCCGGTGAACGGTCGGTGGGGGCAGAGACGTCGACCCCCCGGCCTGCCAGCGGGCCTGCAAGTGGGCCTGCGCTGGAATAGCGCGCGGCCCAACCCAGGCTCGCCACATGGCCGCTGACGTTCAGCGACAGGGCAGAGGTCGCAAGCCCGTTCAAGCCGTCGAACCGCCGTACCATTGGGGCCGGAATTTTGGCCGGATCATCCCACTGGCCAAGAGCGCCGTCGGTGTTATAGGGGTCATAATCCGGGTCGATCAGCCGCGACTGGCGGCCTCCGGTGCGGCCCTGTTCGTGGTCGGCATCGCGCTGCACGCGCAGGGCAATGGCCCCCAGCAAGTTTGCGTTGCGCCGGACCGTGATGCGCCAGTCACCGGCCGGTGCGCCGCCATGCGGGGCAGGCGGCAGCGCCTTAGGCTCAGTCGGGGCGAGGCAGATCGTAACGCGCCAGCGCTGGCCCCGGTAGCAATCCAGCGAGATCTGGCCCACGGTTTTACCGCCCACCACCACGTCCTGTTGCCCCGCCAGCGGGCCAATTGTCGTCATGGCACCCCCCGGTGCGGTCAGGCTGAAATCCATCCCGGCAGGGTCAGCACCCGGTGCCAGCCACAGCTCCGCGAAGGTCGATGTCATGTCATGCGGCGGGGTGAACCAGCGTATCGAGGCTTGCGCGCGGCCATCGGGCGTAGCCGCGAAACGGGCATCCTCGATCTTTGCGGACAGCCGGTCCTGAAACATGTTGCCCGACGGCAGGACCAACGCAGTCGCAGCCTTGACGCGCCGCGCGGTGATCAGTTCGGCCAGCGCTGCCTCCAACAGGCCCGATCCGTCATGTGGGCCGCCCGACCACCCCATCGAGATGTTGACGATCAGCGGCACCTCGACCAGCCCATGGGCCGCGGCGATCTTGCTGGCACGGTCAAAGACATAATGCATCGCGGCCAGCAGGAACATATCGGTGCCAAAGCCCGAGGTGTCCCACATCGAGTTTGATGGCAGATCGACCGCCACGATCCGCACCTGAGCGGCATCGCTGGCGGCCATGCCCGCCGCCGTGCCCAACACATGCGCGCCATGGGAATGCGCGCGCGCCAAAGGCATCGGTGGCAGGTTCGGGCGACCCAGAAGACCCGCCTCCCG
>JAYTQA010000273.1:0-3530 GCA_043746955.1 bacterium
GGGCGCGGGAGAGAAGGGCGGCGTTCAACTCGAAGCTGGGGTTTTCAGTGGTGGCCCCGACGAGCAGAACGGTGCCGTCCTCCATATAGGGCAGAAAACCGTCCTGCTGGGCTTTGTTGAAGCGGTGGATTTCGTCGACGAACAGCAGCGTACCCCCGACTTTTCCATCGCGCTCATTCTGGCGGCGGATTTTGGCGGATTCAAAGACTTTGCGCAGGTCGGGGATACCGGTGAAAATCGCACTGATCTGGACGAAATGCAGGTCGGTTTCCTGGGCGAGCAGGCGGGCGATGGTGGTTTTGCCGACACCGGGCGGGCCCCAGAGGATGAGCGAGGAAAGCGAGTGCGCGGCGAGCATCGCACCCAGCGGGCCTTGCGGCGACAGGAGGTGGGCTTGGCCGATCACTTCGGCCAAGGTGCGGGGACGCAGGCGGTCGGCCAAGGGGCGCGGCGCGTTGGGGGCGGTGGCGGGGGTGTCGAACAGGTCGGCCATGACGGGAGATTAGACTAAGCGGCGGTCAGGGGGAATTGCCCTGTATTCAGAGCCTGTGCGATCCCTATTCAAAGCGGATGCCCTCTGGCCATACCTGCAGCGCGCGGCGCTTGCCCAAACGAAAACGCCCGCAACCGTTTGGCGCGGGCGTTTCGGTCAGGCATAGGGCCGGATCAGCTTTCGTAATTGTCCTCAGCGGCGACGCGGGCCTTGTCGGCGGCACCTTTGGCGGAGGGATCGCGGTCAACGAATTCGATGATCGCCATCGGGGCCATGTCGCCGTAGCGAAAGCCCGCCTTCAGAACCCGGATGTAACCGCCCATGCGGTCTTTATAGCGGGGCCCGAGGATGTCGAACAGGCGGGTGACATACTGGTCTTGCTTGAGTTGCGAGGCCGCCTGACGGCGGGCGTGCAGGTCACCACGCTTGGCCAAAGTGATCAGCTTTTCCATGACCGGGCGCAGTTCTTTGGCCTTGGGCAGGGTGGTCTTGATCTGCTCATGTTCAATCAGCGAACCGCACATGTTGGCGAACATCGCTTTGCGGTGTTCGTGGGTGCGGTTTAGGCGGCGATAGCCGGAACCATGGTTCATGTTATTCTCCTGGAACGTGTTTTGCTTTGTCTGGCGGGGGCTACGATTGCCCCCACTCTCCTTGGGGTCTTGCGACCCAGGTATTCCCCGCACCGGCGGGCATTTTCTTGGGGCGGAGTTCCCCCCGCCGCACGATTAGAATTGGTCCTCAAAACGCTTGGCGAGATCCTCGATGTTTTCCGGCGGCCAGTCTTCGACTTCCATGCCGAGGTGCAACCCCATGCCCGACAGCACTTCCTTGATTTCGTTCAAGGATTTGCGGCCAAAGTTCGGGGTGCGCAGCATTTCGGCTTCGGTTTTCTGGATCAGATCGCCGATGTAGACGATGTTGTCATTCTTCAGGCAGTTGGCCGAACGGACCGAAAGTTCCAGCTCGTCGACTTTCTTCAGCAGCAGCGGGTTGAATTCCAGACCGGCATCCTCAACACCTTTGTTCGACGACTCCGGCTCTTCGAAGTTCACGAACACGGCCAGTTGGTCTTGCAAGATCCGTGCGGCATAGGCCACGGCGTCATCCGGTGTCAGGCTGCCATCGGTTTCGACCTTGAGCGTCAAGCGGTCATAATCGAGCACCTGACCTTCGCGGGTCGGCTGCACTTCGTAGCTGACCTTTTTGACCGGCGAATAGATCGCATCAATCGGGATCAACCCGATCGGTGCATCTTCCGGGCGGTTTTTGTCGGCGGCGACATAGCCTTTGCCGGTGTTGACGGTCAGTTCCATGAACACGTCAGCGCCATCGTCAAGGTGGCAGATCACATGTTCGCGGTTCAGAATTTCGATCCCCGAGGAGTCGGAAATGTCGCCGGCGGTGACAACACCCGGACCTTTGGCCGAAATCGACAGACGCTTCGGGCCTTCGACATCCATCTTCAGGCGCACGCCTTTGAGGTTCAGCACGATGTCGGTGACATCTTCGCGCACGCCGGCAACCGAGGAAAACTCGTGCAGGACGTTGTCGATTTGAACGCTGGTGATCGCAGCGCCCTGCAACGAGCCTAAAAGCACGCGGCGCAGCGCATTGCCCAGCGTCAGGCCAAAGCCACGCTCCAGCGGTTCGGCGACCAACGTCGCGGTGCGCTGCGCATCAGGACCGGCTTTGACAGCCAGTTGTTGCGGTTTGATCAGTTCCAGCCAATTCTTGTGGATCATGCTTTCGCCTCCATACTTGCCCGCTGCCCATGGTCCGATTGGCAGCCAGCGCCCGAGGATCTTCATTCAAGCTTTCGCGTCTCGTCTGGCAAAACCGGAAAACCCTTTTGCCTGAGCCGCTTAAACGACGAAATCAGGCCGCGCGCGAACGCACGGCCTGATGATATAGAGATGCGCTTAGACGCGGCGGCGCTTCGGCGGACGGCAGCCGTTGTGGGCCAAAGGCGTCACGTCGCGGATCGAGGTGATGTTGAGGCCGGCCGCGGCCAGTGCCCGCAGCGCGGATTCACGGCCCGAACCGGGGCCCTGCACCTCGACCTCCAAGGTTTTCATGCCGTGTTCCTGCGCTTTTTTGGCAGCGTCTTCGGCGGCCATCTGGGCGGCATAGGGCGTCGATTTGCGCGACCCCTTGAAGCCCATCGTGCCGGCCGACGACCAGGAAATCGCGTTGCCCTGCACGTCGGAGATCAGGATTTTGGTGTTGTTGAACGACGAGTTCACATGCGCCACGCCAGCGGCGATGTTCTTGCGCTCTTTCTTCTTGGTGCGGGCCGCAGTTTTGGTGGTTTCACGTGCCATGTCTGCGTTCCCTTATTTCTTTTTGCCGGCGATCGGCTTGGCCGGGCCCTTGCGGGTGCGCGCATTGGTGTGCGTGCGCTGGCCACGAACCGGCAGACCTTTGCGGTGACGCAGGCCACGATAGCAACCAAGGTCCATCAGACGCTTGATGTTCATCGAGGTTTCGCGGCGCAGGTCGCCTTCGACGGTGAAGTTGGCGTCGATATACTCGCGGATTGCCAGCACTTCGGCGTCGGTCAGTTGATTGACGCGGCGGGCGCGGTCAATCTTCAGGGCGTCACAGATCAGCTCGGCGTTATGGGCGCCGATGCCGGTGATGTATTGAAGCGAGATCGGGATGCGCTTCTGGGTGGGGATATTAACGCCAGCAATACGTGCCAAACGTGCTTTCCTTTATGGTGCGGTTCCGTGGTGCCAGAACCTTTTTTCACAACCCGGGGGAAGCCAGTCCCCCGAAACGAAGCCCGTCGCGTGATTCCGCAGCGGGACGCCGTGCAATATGGGCTTTCAGGGGGGGCGTCAAGGGCCAGAGAGGCCATTACACCGCTTGTCAAGAACTTTCGCAACGGCCGCTGCAACAGCATCCATTTCCGCCAGCCCATCGACCGAAGCCAGCTGACCCTTGGCATAGTAATAGCCGATCAGGGGCGAGGTTTTCTTGTAATATTCCATCAGCCGGACTTTAAGCGCCTCGGCGTTGTCATCCGCACGGC
>JAYTQA010000274.1:0-3526 GCA_043746955.1 bacterium
ACAGGCGGAAGTGTTCATTGGGCGCGTGGTAATCCTCGTCCGAGGTTGAGAACGAGAAAAAGATCGTGCCAACCCCAAGGTTGCGGGCGAAAACCTCGCCAATCGGGATGGTGGCACCCATGGCAACCCGTAACGGCGGGCTGCCCAGAACCTCGGTCAGGATCGCCTCTGCCACCTTCAAGGCGGGCAAAGCGGGGTCAAGTGCGAAGGCGGGCGTGCCGGGGCCTTGCTGGTTGACGGTCAGGCGAAACCCGGTGGGCAAAGCCGCTTGCAAGTGCCTAGTGATGGCGGCCACCACAGCATCGGGTGCCTGGCCCGGCACCAGCCGACAGGTGATCTTGGCTGCGCCGGTGGCGGGGATCACCGTCTTGGTGCCCGGCCCGGCATAGCCGCCACTGATGCCGTTGAACTCCAGCGTGGGCCACAGCCACTGCCGCGTCAGCAGATCGGAGCCAGTTGGCAAAGGATCCGGAAGTGGCGCGCCGATGTCGGCAAAGTATCCCGCCGCGTCAAAGCCCACATCGCGGATCGCGGTTTCAATCAACGGGTCGGGGGGGAGGGCGGTGTCGGCAAAGCCTGCGACCTGAACCCAGCCCTCGGCGTCGTGCAGGCTGGCCAGCATCTGGGTCAGCGCCCGGATCGGATTGGGGGCCGATCCGCCGTGGCGGCCCGAGTGCAGGTCCTTAGCGGCCCCCTCCACGGTCACTTCCAAGGCCACCAGCCCCCGGCTTGCCACTGTGACCGAAGGCAGATCGGCCCGCCACATGGCACCATCGGCCGACACCACAAGGTCACAGGCCAGCCGGTGTTTCAGCCGGGCGACGGCGGGGTCAAAATTGGGGCTGCCGGATTCCTCTTCCCCCTCGATCAGGATCTTCAGGTTGAGCGGCAGGCCGCCAGTGACCGCTTTGTAGGCAGCAGCCACCAGGATCGGGATCATGAGCGGGCCTTTGTCATCCGACACGCCGCGCGCGTAAAGCTTGCCGTCACGAACGGAGGGTTCAAACGGCAGCGATAGCCATTTATCAACCGGATCAGGCGGTTGCACGTCGTAATGGCCGTAGACCAGGATAGTGGGCGCGCCGGGCACCTCGCACCATTCGGCCAGAACGCAAGGATGGCCCGGCGTTTGCACGATTTCGACAATGGGAAAACCGGCCGCCTGCAACTGACCCGCCACAAAGCCCGCTGCTTGGCCGATGCCTGCTGCATAGGCCGGATCCGTGCTGACGCTTGGGATGCGGCAGAACTGCGTCAGGGTTTCAATCGCGTCTGGTTCATGCGCCAGAAGCCAGGCCTCGACCTCGCTCATTTCCCGCCGTCCACGCCCAGAACCTCGCCGGTGATCCAGCCCGCGAAGTCGGAGGCAAAGAACATCACGGCTTGGGCAATGTCATCGGGCGTGCCCAACCGGCGCAGTGCAATCTGACCGATCAGGGCGGTCTGACCTGCCGCCCCCATCGCATCCCATTGCTTTTCGGTCGTCGGATTGGAGCGGACAAAGCCCGGTGCCACGCAGTTCACCGTGATGCCGAACGGCCCCAATTCATGGGCCAATTGCCGGGTCAGGCCGATCTGACCGGCCTTCGCACTTGCATAGGCCTGAATGCCGGTCAAGCTGATCGTGCGCCCGGCCCCGCTGGAGATATTCACGATCCGCCCCCGGTTTTGCCGTTTCATCACTGGCGCTACGGCCTGCGCCATGAAGAAGCTGCCCGACAGGTTGACGTCAAAGATATCCTGCCAGTCGGAGGCGGAAATGTCCTCGATCGGACGGCCCTTCTGGCCGCGCACGCCGCCCGCATTGTTGACCAGAATGTCAATGGTTTCGCGCCTGGCCGCAATTGCGGCGACAGCGGCCTGCACCGCGTCGCGGTTGGCCACGTCAACCACACCCGCCTCGCAAGCCGGACCGCACAGGCGCGTCGTTTCGGCCAGACCCTCGGCATTCACGTCCAGTGCCACGACATGCGCGCCCCGCGCGACAAAGGCCAGCGCCATGGCGCGGCCAAAGCCGTGGGCGGCGCCGGTGATCAGGACGGTCTGACCTTCGAATGTGATGTTCATCGGGTTCCTGCTTCGGCAAGGACGGTCAGGTTATGCAGCGTCAGGTCGCGCTGGCCGTTTTCAATGTCCTGGATCAGGCCGATCAACCGGGCGGTCAGCGGGGTCGCGATACCCTGTTTGGCGGCCACCGCGACAATCGGCCCCAGTTGGGCCACGACCTCGGTCTTGCGCTTACGCACGGCAAGGTCGCGCCAGATGCCGGAATGCGATTTCGCCGATTTGCGGTTATGCACCACCATGTCGTTGAACGATCTGTCAATCGCGGCTTGAGGCGCGTCGGGCCGGAAAGCGGCGGGGTCAAAACCGTCGAACGCCTCGGTCTTGATGCCCTGTGCCGCGGCAACCATGCCGGTTTCTTGCCCAAGTTTGGTCAGCACATCCCGCGCATCCGGGTTGGCCAGCACATCGGCGATGCTGTCATTGGTGACCGCCGTGGCGAACAACAACGCGCCGTAAACCAGCTTGCCCCACAAATAGCCCCAGATGTTTGGGGTCAGCACCGCCTTGGGTTCAAAATCCTGCATCAAGCGGTGCAGGGCCTTAATCCGGGGGGTGACCGTGCCGTCAAGTTCACCGATCACCACAGCACCATGGCCGGAATACTGCACAGTGCCGGGGTCGAGATAATCCGCGCCAAAGTTGACAAAGCAGCCGATGGTGCGATGGGCACCCACCACGCGGGCAATCGCCAGCTCGTTCAGGCCGTTCTGGGCGGATACGACCACGCCGTCCGCTGCCAGATGCGGGGCAAGGGCTGCGACTGCCGCATCGGTGTGCTGGGCCTTGACGCAAAGGAAGATCAGCGGGTGCTGGCCAGACACCTGTTCGGGAAGGTACGCGGGCGCTTGCACCACATCCTCAAAGATCGGACCGCTAATCGTCAGGCCGTTTGCGTTGATCGCGTCCACATGGTCCGCCACATTATCCACGAAAATGACCTGATGGCCCGCCCGCAGGAAGGCGGCCCCCAAAGTGCCCCCGATAGCCCCCGCGCCCCAGATGACGATGGGCGGATTCAAGACCACGGCCCCTCCATCAGGGCGCGGGTTTCGGCGATGGCAATGTCCCAGATCGCCTGCATCTCGGCATCGGGTCGTTCGTAATAGCCGCCAAAGTTGCCGTCGCCCAGCAAGGCGCGGGTGGCTTTGGGGTTCATCGCCCGCATCCGTTCAAAATCCACCATCGGTTTTTGCTGAGTGGGCAGCACCGCACCGGGCAGACGCGTCCACGGAAAATTCTCCATCCACGAAGCGTGAGAGGCGACCGGATCGGTGTCTTGTACCGCCTGCAGGGTCTTGGGCGAATTCCACCAGTTGTGGAATTTCACCGAACACTCGGGATTGTCGGCCATCCACTCTGGCGCAAAGCTGCCGGCCGGCGCGTTACCGCCATGGCCATTGACGATGAAAATCCGCCGGAAACCCTGGACCTTCAGGCTGTCCAGAATGTCGCGGATGAT
>JAYTQA010000275.1:0-9408 GCA_043746955.1 bacterium
CAATCACCGTGGCACCCGGCTTGACAAACGCGCCGGTGATCATCTCAGGTCGGCCAACCGCCGCAACCAGAATATCCGCGCCCCGGCAGACCGCCGCCAAATCCTTGGTCCGCGAATGCGCAATCGTCACCGTGCAACTGTCACCCAGCAGCAACTGCGCCATCGGCTTGCCGACAATGTTCGACCGCCCGACGACCACCGCATTCAGGCCCGACAGGGAACCCAGATGGTCGCGCAGCAGCATCAGGCAGCCCAGAGGCGTGCAAGGCACCATGCTTTTCTGCCCAGTGGCCAACCGCCCGACATTGGAGATATGGAACCCGTCGACATCCTTGGCCGGGTCGATCGCATTGATAACCAGATCAGAGTTCAGATGGCTCGGCAGCGGCAGTTGCACCAGAATCCCGTGCACCGCAGGATCCGCGTTCAACTTGCCGATCAAAGCCAACAACTCCGCCTCGGAGGTCGCCGGGTCCAACCGATGCTCAAACGAGGTCATGCCGACCTCAACCGTCGCGGCGTGCTTGTTCCTTACGTAAACTTGGCTGGCCGGGTCTTCGCCGACCAGGACCACGGCCAGACCCGGTGTTATGCCCTGTGCCTTCACCAGTGCTACCGCTTGGGCCACCTGGCCACGCACTTTGGCTGCGTAGGCCTTGCCGTCAATTACCTTGGCCGTCATCGTTTTCTCCTATCGCCGGGGTCTTGGTTCCGGACTCTGGTCCCAGCACGTCTTCTTCGCGGGCAATCGACCAGTCGATCAGCTTGCGCCATAGCTTTTCCAACGTGTCGGGCGGCAGAGCGTGCCGCACCGCCTCGGCCCGGACGTTGGCCACCACCTCTTCGACCCGCTCGGGGATCCGCGCAGGCAGCCCAATGCCGGTTTTGACCGCCGCCGCGCGGTCGATATAGCCGGTCCGTTCGGCAAAAAGCGCCACCAGTTCGCGGTCGACCCGGTCGATCTCGGCCCGGATTTCGGCCATCGTCGTGCAATCCACAGCCTTCATGGCCCGCACCTCTGTCGTTGCGCCGCCCTTGTAGCCAAGAGCGGCGCGGTCGACAATGTGGGCCCCCGGCGTGATGCGGAAAAGTGAAAGCCGGTTTTCCGCACCCATCACGCGATCTCCAAAGCCTCAGAACAGACCTTCGACAAAGCCCAGATCGTTCAGGCGGATCACTTCGGCGGACGGCACTTTGGGCAGGCCGGGCATCGTCATGACCTCGCCACAGATCACCACGATGAAGCCCGCGCCCGCCGACAGCCGCACTTCGCGGACCGGGATGCTGTGGCCGGTCGGTGCGCCGCGCAGATTAGGGTCGGTCGAAAAGCTGTATTGCGTCTTGGCAATGCAGATCGGCAGATGGCCGTAACCCGCAGCCTCATAGCCGCGCAACTGATCGCGGATCGCGGTATCGGCAAGCACCGCATCGGCGTGATAGATGCGCTTGGCGATGGTTTCGATCTTCTTGAACAACGGCATATCGTCGGGGTAGAGCGGCGCGAAGTTCGCGGCCCCGGACTCGGCCAAAGCCACGACCTTATGGGCCAATTCCTCAATCCCGGCAGAGCCTTGCGCCCAGTGTTTGCACAGGATCGCCTCCGCCCCTTGGCTGACCACATAGTCCTTGACGGCTTGAATTTCGGCATCGGTGTCGCTGAAAAAGTGGTTGATCGCCACCACAACCGGCACGCCGAAGCCCTTCACGTTGCCGATGTGACGGCCCAGATTAGGGCAGCCCTTTTGCACGGCCGCGACATTCTCAGCGCCGAGGTCAGCCTTGGCCACGCCGCCGTTCATCTTCATCGCACGCACGGTGGCCACGATCACGGCAGCGGCAGGCTTGAGCCCGGCCTTGCGGCACTTGATGTCAAAGAATTTCTCGGCCCCGAGATCAGCGCCAAAGCCAGCCTCGGTCACCACATACTCGCCCAACCGCAGCGCGGTCTTGGTGGCGATGACCGAGTTGCAGCCGTGGGCGATGTTGGCAAACGGGCCGCCATGCACGAAAGCCGGGTTATTCTCCAGCGTCTGCACCAGGTTCGGCTGCATCGCGTCTTTCAAGAGCACCGTCATCGCGCCATCCGCCTTGATGTCGCGGCAGTAGATCGGCTTTTTCTCGCGGGTATAGGCGACAACGATGTTGCCCAGACGGGTTTGCAGATCGTCCAGATCGTTGGACAGGCACAGGATCGCCATGACTTCCGAAGCGACGGTGATGTCAAACCCGGTCTGACGCGGGAAGCCGTTCGACACGCCACCCAAGCTCACCACGATGTCGCGCAAAGCGCGGTCGTTCATGTCCATCACCCGGCGCCACATGATCCGGCGCTCGTCAATGTCCAGACCGTTGCCCCAGTAGATGTGGTTGTCGATCATCGCCGACAGCAGGTTGTGCGCAGATGTGATCGCGTGAAAATCGCCGGTGAAGTGAAGGTTCATCTCCTCCATCGGCACAACCTGGGAATAGCCGCCGCCCGCAGCGCCGCCCTTCATGCCGAAGTTCGGGCCAAGCGAGGCTTCGCGGATGCAGACGATGGCCTTCTTGCCAATCCGGTTCAGACCGTCGCCCAAGCCCACCGTGGTGGTGGTCTTGCCCTCGCCCGCCGGGGTCGGGTTGATCGCGGTCACCAGGATCAGCTTGCCCATCGGGCGGCTGTCCAGCGACTTGATGAAGGCTTGGCCTACCTTGGCCTTGTCGTGACCATAGGGCAGCAAGTGTTCAGGCGGTATGCCAAGTTTCGCGCCGATTTCCATGATCGGCTTTTTCGTCGCTTCGCGCGCAATTTCGATGTCGGTCTTGAAGGCCATGTCTCACTCCCGGTCGGCAAAAGGCTGTCGGAGGGTGATAGCGAAGCAAATGCCGTTTGATAGTCGCTTTTCCGACCAAGCCCGCGCCAAATTCGCCAGAGCAGGTTTCCGATCGGAAAGAATAGCAAGCCTACGGAAAGGTTTCGGGCGCTGAAAATTTAGACTGCGGATCTAATGCTTGCGCGCCGCTGCCGTGTGCTGCCACGGGCGCTGGTCTGGAATGTGCAGGCGCAGCGGGTCGCCTAGGGCAAAACTGCCCTCCCGCTCCACCCAGGCCACCACGCCACGACGCCCGTTGGCGGCGGGCTTGAACTTTGCCCCAAACCCCGGAAGTGCAACCTCGATCGCCCGCGACGGAAAGGTGCAGGGCCGGTTGTTCAGGTTCACCACCAACGTCGCCCCGCTTGGCCCCTGCAGACGCGAACCGGGCGGGATGTGGCTGAAATCGGGGATGCCTTCGACGACGATCGTGGCCCCCAGCAAGGTGGGCGACAGGTCCGGCAGACCCATGCGACGGGCAATCTCTGCGAGTTCTTCGGCCGACAGGATCGAAACCTGCCGCGTGTTGGCGATCACCGTGCCTTGCTGGTATTGCGCGGTCATCCGAACGCAAGACCGCGCGGTTATGCCCTCGTGCGCTTCACCTTCCATCCCCGCAAATGTCGCGGTCAGGCTGGCACAGGGTTCGGCGTGCAAAATGTCATAGGTGCCGATCATCCGGCCCAGAAAGGTGATCCGACCAAAGTATTGGGTCGGTTTCAGGATCGCCATGAGTCCCCCGGCTGCAAAACCAAACCCCGAAACCCTGTGCAGGCTCCAGGGCGTCGCTCGATGATGGTCAGCTCAAACCGAAGGCTCCGGCTCCATGCCCGGCTTGACGGCTTTGCCGCGCGTCTTGGGGATCGACAAGATCGATGTGGTGCCACCCCCGGTCGAATTTTTATCGTCGCCATTGTCCAGCGTCTGCCCGGCGATCACCTTGCGAATCTCGTCGCCGGTCAGGGTTTCGTATTCCAGCAGGCCCTTGGCCAGCGCCTCGAACGCATCGTTTTGTTCCAGCAGGATGCGGCGCGCGGTGTCGTAGCTTTCGTCGATCAGCCGCTTCACCTCGGTCTCGATCTTCATCTTGGTCTCAGCCGAGACCGAGAATCCGCCGGTTGCCCCGTTGTAGCCTTCGTGCGCTTCGGAATAGTCGATGTTGCCGATCAGGTCCGACATGCCCCAGCGCATCACCATGGCGCGGGCCAAAGACGACGCCTGCTGAATATCGCCCACCGGGCCAGACGACACACCCTCTTCGCCGTATTTGATGATCTCGGCCGCTTTGCCGCCCATCATCATGGCGAGCTTCTGCTTGCCTTCGTCCTTGTGCATCTGCAGACGGTCCATCTCTGGCAGCGAGACAACCATCCCCAAAGCACCGCCGCGCGGGATGATGGTGGCTTTGTAGACCGGGTCGCACTTCGGCAGGTTCATGCCGACGATGGCATGGCCAGCCTCGTGATAGGCGGTCTTTTCCTTTTGCTCGTCGGTCAAGACCATGCTGCGGCGTTCCGCGCCCATCATGACCTTGTCCTTGGCCTGCTCGAAATCTTCCATCGTCACGAAGCGGCGGCCAAAGCGCGCGGCCATCAGTGCGGCCTCGTTGACCAGGTTGGCAAGGTCCGCACCCGAAAAGCCGGGGCAGCCACGCGCGATGATTCGCAGGTCAACATCGGGGCCAACCGGCACTTTGCGGGCATGAACCGTCAGGATTTTCTCACGGCCCCGGATATCCGGGTTTGGCACATGGATCTGGCGGTCGAACCGGCCCGGACGCAGCAAAGCCGGGTCAAGCACGTCTTTGCGGTTGGTGGCGGCGACGATGATCACACCTTCGTTCGCCTCAAACCCATCCATCTCGACCAAAAGCTGGTTCAGCGTCTGTTCGCGTTCGTCATTGCCGCCGCCCATGCCAACGCCACGCGCCCGGCCGACAGCGTCAATCTCGTCGATGAACACGATGCACGGCGCGTTCTTTTTGGCTTGTTCGAACATGTCACGAACCCGGCTTGCACCGACACCCACGAACATTTCCACGAAGTCAGAACCGGAGATTGAGAAGAACGGCACCCCCGCCTCACCGGCAATGGCGCGGGCCAGCAAGGTTTTACCGGTCCCCGGCGGGCCAACCAGCAGCGCCCCTTTGGGAATTTTACCCCCAAGCCGTGAGTACTTCTGCGGGTTTCGCAGGAATTCGACGATTTCTTCCAGCTCTTCTTTGGCCTCATCAATGCCCGCCACATCGTCAAACGTGACGCGGCCCTGCTTTTCGGTCAGCAGCTTGGCCCGGCTTTTGCCAAAGCCCATCGCACCACCGCGCCCGCCACCCTGCATCCGGTTCATGAAGTAGATCCAGACACCGATCAAAAGGATGAAAGGAAGCCATGCGGTCACGATCGTCATCAGGCCCGATTGTTCCTGCGCATCGGCGCGCACCTCGATGCCTTTGTCCAACAGCTTGTCGGTCACCTGTTCGCCCACCGGACGGATGGCGATATAATGGCTGCCGTCTTTGGCCGTGACCCTGATCTGCTCGCCATCCAGCGTGACCGATTTCACATCTCCCTGGTTCGCACGGGCAATGAAGTCCGAATAGGAAACCGTCTGGGCCGAAAAGCTGCTGGAGCTGTTGAAAAGGTTGAACAGTGCCAGCACCAGCACCAACAGAACCACCCAGAATGCAATATTGCGTGCGTTTCCCACCTGAAACTCCCTCTAACGCGGTCTGCCCGCCTTTGGCTCACCGCTTTGGCCTATAAGATAGACATTCGTTTGGCCGGTTCAATGCGATAACGTGTTCACATTGCGCCCAAGCAACGGATGTAGCGGAAGAGCGCTATAGGTCGAGGGCTGCAGGCCGGCAAGAGGGGCGGCAATCAGCCGATCGTGCAGCCAAAGTGCCGGGGCGGCGAGAAGGCCGGCGCGCGGCAGGCCGCTTTGGCGCCAGTCGGGGCATTGCGCCAGACCTTCGGCGCCAAGCGCACCAATTTCCGCGCCGTCGGGCAGGTCTCCGACGATGCGCCAGCGCCCATCCCACAGTGCGTTGGCCGGAACGCGCGGGGCGGCAGCCTTCACTTCACGCAGGGCCCGCAGGCCATTTGGCCCGGTCACAAAGCGGCATCCGGCGAGGGTGGCCGGCTGGTTCGCGGCCAGTGACTGCATCAACTGGCTGACCTGGGTGCCACGGGGTGCGTAAGCCGCGGGCGCAATCCACAGGATTACCCGTTGCAGCAGCCGACGCTGGGTTTCGGACGGCGCTCGCCATAGGGCGGGGGCTATCACGACGGTGCCAGCCGCCTCCGCCAGCACCCGTTCGGCCCAATCGTCGGCCAGCGCATCCAAAGCCAGCCGCGCCTCGGCCAGATGCTGCGCCACTTCCGCCAGACGCGGGGCGGTCAGGCCCAAAGGACCGAGGGTGGTCAAAGCCTTGCGCGCCTTGATCCGGTCGAAGCGCAGGTTTTCGTTGGACGGATCCTCGGCCCAGGTCAAACTTTGGCCGGTCAGCCAAAGGCGCAACTCTGCCCGGGTCATGGTCAGCATCGGACGGGCCCAGGTGACACCGCGCTCGGCCCAAACCGGCGACATTGCGGCAAGGCCATCGACCCCGGCCCCACGCGCCAGCCGCATCAGGAAGGTTTCGGCCACATCGTCCTGGGTATGCGCCAAGGCGATCGTGGCAATGCCATGCGCTACGGCCCATTCCGCGATCAATCGACGTCGCGCCTTGCGGGCCGCATTTTGCAGGTTGCCCGCATGGTCCCAGGCTCGCCAGCAAAGGGTGTCATGGCGCAGCCGATACCCCGCGCAGACCTGCGCCACCATGACCGCCTCTGCCGCAGCCTCGGGTCGCAATCCGTGGTCTACCGTCACCACGGCAGGCCGCAAACCCGCAGCCACCGCCAGGTGCAGCATCGCCATGGAATCGCCGCCGCCCGACACCGCAAGCGCCAGAGACTCCTCCGCCGCCAGCCCCGCCAGAAGCCGGGCGGGCAAGTCGGTCAATGGCACCCCTGCGCCGCCATCGCCGCCTTGGCTGCGGTTTCGTCCGCCGATCCCGGGAAACGTTTGCCAACCTCGGCCAGCGTCACGCAAGCCTCCGGCCCTTGCCCCAGCTTGCCCAGTGATTGGCCCAGTTTGGTCAAGGATTGCCCGGCCGAAGCCCCGGTCTGGTTGGCCGAAAACGCATCCAGATAAGCCCGGGCCGCATTGGCGGTATCGCCCGATTGCGTGAGGGCATCGCCGCGCAACAGGTCGGCCTCGGGCACTAATGGGCCACCCGGGTAGGATTGCGCATAGGCCTTAAAGAGGTCCGCGGCGCGAGGAAAGTCACCGGAAGCGAGCACCGCCTTGGCCCGGTCAAAGTCAGCTTTTTCATTCACCGCCAGCTCGACCCCGCCAGTGGTGCCGGTGGCAGGCGCTGTCGTATCGGCGGGTTTGGTGGCATCGGCAGGTTTGTTCGCGGCAATCGGTTTGGTCGCGGCAATCGGTTTGGTCGCCGCAGCCCCTTGCGCCATCGCCCCCAGATCGGGCGTGGCGGGCAACGTGGCCGGATCGCAGCCCTTGGTCAGTTCGCACAGGCGAAATTCGATGTCGCCGATCCGGTTGGTGCCATCGGACACCACCGCATTGACCTTCTGCTCCACCGCTTCGGTCTTGGCGGTCAGCTTGGTCAGTTCCGCCTCCATCGCGTCCATCCGTTGCAGGGCATCACTCCCAGCACTGCCCGTCTTAGCGGCACCGGTGGTCACCAACTCCTGTTTGAGGCTGTTGAACTGGGCGGCAAGCTGCGCCAGCTCCGCCTTCACATCGGCCAGCGATTTCGCATCCTGCGCCAAGGCAGGCACCGGAAAGAGCAGACAGGCCGCGAAAAGCCAGCGCATCATGCCCTTAGGTCCCCGCCCGGATCGACAGCACCGTGACCGCCCGGCGGTTCTGCGCATAGCAGCTTTCGTCGGAACACAGCGCAATCGGGCGTTCCTTGCCATAAGACACGGTCTGCACCCGGCTGCCCGCGACGCCCTGGCTGATCAGATAGTTTTTCACCGCATCGGCGCGCTTGGCCCCCAGAGCGATATTGTACTCGCGGGTCCCCTGCTCATCCGCGTGACCCTCTTCGATGATCGCATAGTCGGGGTTGGTTTTGAGCCACTGGGCCTGCCCGTTCAGCGTAGCGCGGGCGGTGTCGGTCAGGGTGAACTGATCGACGACAAACAGCACGCGGTCGCCCACGGTCTTATTGAAATACGCGACCGAAGCCGGATTGGACGGATCGCCCAAGCCGCTGGTTGCCACGCCGTTGGTGGCCACACCGCCCGCGCCGTTCTTACCGTTGGCCCCCAGATCGCCGCCCGCACCGCCAAAACGGTCCGGGTTGCGGCAGGCCGACAGGGCCACGGCAGAAACGATTAGCAAGACTTTGACCGGAATCGTGAAGCGAAGCGACATCGGGGGTTTTCCTTGTTCTTGTTGGCTCAATGGTCGGCATATAGCAGCTTTGCCGCCGCCTGTTAACAAGCTGCGCCAAAGTATGTTGCAGTTCGTCATTGCAAAAGCGGCGACCATGCAGGGTCAGACGCGGATCCCGGTGTTGTCACCTGATGCAGATTGCGTCCCGACACATCGACCGAATAGAGACTGGCCGACCCGGCGGCACCTTCGCTCTCGCGGGTGAACATGATCACCCGGCCATTGGGCGCCCAGGTCGGGCCTTCATCCAGGAAGGATGCGGTCAGCAAACGCTCCTCGGTGCCATCGGGCCGGATCACACCAATGTAGAACCGCCCATCGGCGATTTTGGTGAAGGCGATCAGATCGCCGCGCGGGCTCCACACCGGGGTGCCGTACTTGCCCTTGCCAGAGGAGATGCGCGCGGGCTCCCCGCCAGCGGCTGGCATCGTGTAAATTTGCTGCGCGCCGGAGCGGTCGCTTTCAAACACGATCTGGCTGCCATCTGAGCTGAACGACGGCGCGGTTTCAATCGAAGGCGCGTTGGTCAGCTGCTTCAAGGCACCGGAATCCACATTCAGCGTGTAAAGGTCGGAGTTGCCGTCCTTCTCCAGACTGAACACCACGGTATGGCCGTCCGGCGCAAAGCGCGGCGCGAAGGTCATCGAACCCGGCTGTTCAGCCAGCACCTTGGTGGACAGGTTGCTGGTATTCATCAGATAGATGCGCGGAAAGCCGGTGGCATATGAGGTATACAGGATCCGGTCCCCGTTCGGCGAAAACCGGGGCGCGAGGACGATCGACTTGCTGTCGGTCAGGTACTGCACGTTTGCGCCGTCATAATCCATCACCGCCAGCCGCTTTTGCCTTGCATCCTTGGGGCCGGATTCCGCGACAAACACCACCCGGCTGTCGAAATAGCCGCCTTCGCCGGTGATCCGGCTATAGGCGGCGTCGGCCACCTTATGCGCCATCCGCCGCCAGCCCTTGGCCGACCCGGCAAACTGCAACCCGTCGCCCAACGGCTGGCCGGAGGCTACGTCAAACAGCCGGAACTTCACCACCACCTTGTCGCCCGCGGCCTGAACCGCCCCGGTGATCAGCGCTTGGG
>JAYTQA010000276.1:0-3521 GCA_043746955.1 bacterium
GCCGTGCTGGTGTTCCACGAAAACTTCGGGACCGCACAGATGATCGCTTTCCCGATGATCTGGGCCGCACTGGCGCTGTTCACTTCGGTGCTGTTCACCCGCTAAACGGCTTCATCCGGGCCAAAATACTCCCCGCGGAGCGTCTTAGCAGCGCGCCGGTCGGGCAGGCTTGGCGTGACGCATCTGCCCTAAATCCCCAACTTCTTTGCCACCAAAGCGTTTACCGCCGCAGGGTTGGCCTTGCCCCCGGTGGCTTTCAGAACCTGCCCGGTAAACCACCCGGCCAGTTTCGCATTGACCTTGGCCTTGGCCACCTGATCGGGGTTGCCCGCAATCAACGCGTCCAAAGCCTGCTCAATCGCGCCCATGTCGGTGACCTGCTTCATGCCGTGCCGGGCTGCAACGTCCGCCGGATCGCCGCCTTCAACCCACACTAGCTCAAACAACTCTTTGGCCATCTTGCCGGTAATTTCACCCGAGCCGATCAAATCCAGCACGCCACCCAGTTGCACCGCAGAAACCGGCGACTCGCCGACCCCTTTACCTTCCTTATTCAACCGGCCAAACAACTCATTGATCACCCAGTTCGCCGCCTGCTTGCCATCGCGCCCACGGGCCACAGCCTCAAAGAACGCCCCCGAATCCAACTCCGCTGTCAGCACATTGGCATCATAGTCCGTCAGGCCATAATCGCCGATGAACCGCGCCTTCTTGGCATCCGGCAATTCCGGCATCGTGGCGGCAATCTCATCGACCCAAGCCTGCTCGATCTCCAACGGCAGCAGGTCCGGGCAGGGGAAGTACCGGTAATCATGCGCCTCCTCTTTGGAGCGCATCGACCGGGTTTCGCCCCGGTCCGGATCATAGAGCCGGGTTTCCTGCGCGACGGCTCCGCCATCCTCGACGATCGCAATTTGACGGCGCGCCTCATACTCGATCGCCTGTTGGATAAACCGCAGCGAGTTCATGTTCTTGATCTCGCAGCGGGTGCCCAGATGGGCAAAATCCTGGGTCGCCTGATATTTCTCATACTGGCCGGGCCGACAGACCGACACATTCACATCCGCCCGCAAATTGCCGTTCTGCATATTGCCGTCGCAAGTGCCCAGGTAGCGCAATATCTGGCGCAGCTTGGCAACATATGCCGCAGCCTCCTCCGGCCCGCGCATGTCGGGGCGAGAGACAATCTCCATCAGCGCCACGCCGGTCCGGTTGAAGTCGACGAACGACATCGCAGGGTCCATGTCATGGATGCTTTTGCCGGCGTCCTGCTCCAGATGAATCCGCTCGATCCGCACCAGCCGCGCGGTTCTTGCTCCGTCAGGCCCCGGAGCCATCTCGACCAGCACTTCGCCCTCGCCCACAATCGGATGATACAGCTGCGAAATCTGATAGCCCTGCGGCAGGTCGGGATAGAAATAGTTCTTCCGGTCAAACGCCGATCTGAGGTTGATCGCGGCCTTCAGCCCCAGCCCGGTCCGGACCGCCTGCTCGACACAGAACGCGTTGATCACCGGCAACATGCCCGGCATCGCCGCATCGACGAAAGCGACGTTGGAATTGGGTTCCGCCCCGACCTGCGTGGCGGCCCCGGAGAACAACTTGGACTGCGAGGCTATCTGGGCATGAATTTCCATGCCGATCACCAGTTCCCAGTCCGATTTCGCCCCGGCAATCACCTTAGGGGCGGGCGAAGTATAGGTCAGGTCCAGCATCAAAGCCTCCAAAATCATCCGGTCTTTTAGGCACGCCAGCCCCAGGGCTTCAAGGCCCAAGGCGGCGGAAACCTGCCCAAGAACTACTGCAGGCGGCCCGGCCGGTTGGCGAAACCGATTCTCATCGTCAAAAGCAGTCGGTCGCAACCGGCGCGACGGCTAGCTCTCGGTTTCATGCAACGCACCACCCTCCTTCTGCTGGCCGTGCTGGCCCTCGCGGCCCTCGCGGCGGCGCCGGCCGAAGCGAAGCTCAAAAAGACCACCGCCTTGCCCGCGATGCGGTGGGACGCGGCCCCCCATGGGGCGGAGTGGACCAAGGAAGCTCTGGTGCTGGTGGCCGACCATGACGGCGAACTGACCAACCGGGTGCCGGCTGATATCGAGGTCTACTGCCCGGGCTACGCCACCGCGACCAAGGACGCGCGCCGCGCCTTCTGGGTCGGCTTGCTGTCGGCCACTGCGAAATACGAAAGCGGTTTCAATCCGGCGGCAGTCGGCGGCCGCGGTCGCTACGTCGGCCTGATGCAAATCTCGCTGCCGACCGCGCGGAATTACGCCTGCGATGCGACCTCTGCGGCCGGTCTCAAGGACGGTGCCGCCAACCTGTCCTGTGCCCTCGATATCGTGGCCCCCCATGTCGCAGCCGATGCCATGGTTGCAGGCACCGGCAACCGCGGCATCGCGCGCGATTGGGGCCCGTGGCAATCGGGCAAAAACCGCGCCGCCATCGCGTCTTGGACCCGCGTGCAGACTTACTGCCAGCCGTAAACCCATTCATCCAGATCCAAATAACCCCGCCCAAGGCTCCCCGTGTCTGGCCTGAGCCTCCGGCGGGAGTATTTTTGCCCAGATGAAGCCGGTCAGCCCGCCATTCGCCCGACCATCTCGGCCAGATCGCGGCTCAGCCCCGGAGCGACAGCAATCCGTGCCAACGCGCCGTTGATCAACGCCTGTCGCCCGCTGTCATAGCGCCCCCAGGTTTCAAACGCGGTCGACATGCGGGCAGCGGTTTGCGGGTTGAGCGGGTCCAGTTTGATCAACCAATCGGCGAGCAAGCGGTAGCCTGCGCCTGAGGCATGGTGAAACCCGGCGTGGTTGCCAGCCAGGGCCCCGATGACCGAGCGGAACCGGTTGGGGTTCTTCCAGTCAAACAGCGGATGCCGGGTCAACTGATCGGTCACGGCGGCGGCCCGGTCCGGTGCGGCGCACAGGATTTGCAGACCAAACCACTTGTCCATCACCAGCCGTTCCTGCTTCCAGCGCGCATAAAACCGCGTGACCTGTTCCACCGCCGCGCCGTTGTCCAACAGGATCGCAAGGCTGCCGAGCTCTTCGGTCATATTGGTGGCGGCAAGATGGGCCCGCTCGGCCGCGCCCAAATCCAGCCGTGCCAGCAGCCCCAAAGCCGCCAGCCGCAACGCCCGCTGGCCGGCCTGCGCCGCATCCGGGCTGAAGCCACCGGCCAGAGGCGCGCAAAGTGCGGCCAAATTCGGCGCCAACTTTTCCGCCAGCGCCTGGTGCAAGGCCCGCCGCGCGGCGCGGATCGCCTCCGGGTCGGGCACCCGACCGGCAGCGGCCAAAGTCGCTGCCATAGCGTCATCACTCGGCAGCCGCAGGGTCAGCGCCCGAAACGCCGGGTCAAGGCTGGCATCCAGCGCCACCCGCGCCAACCCGTCCAGCAAGGCCGCTTGCGGTGCCAAGCCGGTCAGCACTTCCTTGGCGAGCGCATGCCCCGCCTCCCACCGGTTGAACGGGTCGGTATCATGCGCCAGAAGAAAGCTGCGTTCGGCCACCGGCACCTCCCGC
>JAYTQA010000277.1:0-3519 GCA_043746955.1 bacterium
CGCTGCCCAAAAGCGCATGGTCAGACAAAACCTGAGGGGGGTCAAAATTGGACGCCGATTACCCCGCCATAGGGGTCAATTTTGCACGCCGAAACACACTCGCCGTCCCGCAGCCCTCGTCGCCTGATCTTCCCAATCGTTTCCACGCATAGCACTCCAGCTGCTCCCGCCCAAAAACGGGATTGTTGCACGACTGGGCTGGTCAGTTTTGGACGCTGTTCCACCCCGTCAACTGGTCACTTTTGGACGCTGTTTTACAACCACACCACCCAACGCCCGGCGGGGATAACCTGCCGGGCAAAACCGCAAGACAGGCGGTTTGCTCTGATTTTGGCCAGGCACCTGAATTCGGCCCCCTGCGGATTCTTAAAGGCTAAACGCCGCTTCCCAAAACCTGCCATTTGGGTCCTGCGCGGTATCTCCGGGCGATCAAAGTCGGCGAATGTCCTCTTGGGCTGATGGGTCCCTGCGTTTTGGCCGGGTTGAGGGTTTTCCCGCGTCAATCGCCCCAGAGGTCGGCTTGCGCAACCGAGCCTGACACCGCATTGGATCGGCTTTCGGCGAACTTCGGGCAAGTTCGGTTTTGCCAGCTCGCAAAAGGGGCTGTGGCACGGTCGCACAACCCAATGTCACGCGGGTGTGCTGAGCATCGTCAGCGGCCGGATGTCGACCGGTACGGCCAGAAGCCGGTCGAGCTGCGAGAACAACGGTTGCAGGTGGGGCATCGCAAGGTGGCTGTCCAGCGCGGCCCGGCTGGTCCAGCTTTCGTAAAACACGAAGACGCAAGGGTCGGCGGCATCGACGTGGAAGTCGTAGTTGATGCAGCCGGGTTCCGCGCGGGTGGGGGCCACCTGGGCCATCAGCAGGTCTTGCAGTTCGGCGCGGGTCGCAGCGCGGGCGGTGACGGTACCGATGATCGTATACATGTCAGGCCTTTTTCTGGCTAAGGGCAACGGCGAGGATGATGATGGCACCCCGGGCGATCAGTTGCTGGCTGAACTCCAGCCCCATCAGGATCAGGCCGTTGTTGATCAGGCCGATCATCAGCGCGCCGACGATGGTGCCGACGACGGTGCCCTTGCCACCGAACAGGCTGGTGCCGCCCAGGACCGCGGCCGCGATGACGGACAACTCGTCGCCCTCACCCAGCTGGAAGCGGCCTGATTGCAGGCGTCCGGCGTAAAGCATTCCGGCCAAAGCGGCGGCAGATGACGACAGGACCAGCACCTTGAATTTGATGGCCGCCGTGTCGATTCCGGAATAGCGCGCTGCCGTCTCGCCACCCCCAGTTGCCAGAACCTTGCGGCCAAAGCCGGTGCGGCGCAGGACAAAATGGCCTACGGCACCCACGACCAGCATCCAGAACAACAAAACCGGAATCGGGCCGATCGAGCCACCACCGAACGCCCAGGAATATTTGGGCGACAGGATCGGCACGGCGGCGGTGGCGGAAATCCACATGGCGACACCCTTGGCGATGCCCATCATCGCGAGGGTGGTCAGGAACGACGGGATGCCCACCCGCGTTGTCAGAAAACCGTTGAAGCAGCCTACGGCGATGCCGGTGGCAAGTCCGGCCAGCACACCGGCCACCGGCCCCGCCACGGCGATCGCCATGGCGACGGTAACGGTCGCCAAACCTGCGACGGCGCCAATCGACAGGTCGATCTCTCCTGACGCCAGAACAAAGGTCATCGCCACCGCCATGACAGCGATCATCGCGGTCTGGCGGATGATGTTCAAAAGGTTGGTCGGGTTCAAAAAACCCTTCTGGCTGAGCGTCAGGGCGAAGACCGCGAAGATCAGCACGAAGCCGATATAGATGATATTTTGCCGCCAGTTGGCGAAAAAGCCGGCCATCGGCGTGGTGGGTGCGTCAGCCATGGGACACCTCCTGTGTCTGGGTGGGCTCGAAGGCGAGGGCTTTCTGAATCTCGATTTGCAACTGGCGCTCCGCCGCTTGCAGGCGGTGGCCAGCATCTGGCTCGGTCAGGTCGTCCAGCGTGGCGCGGTCGATCATCTGATGCGCACGGCCATCGGCCATCACGAGGATGCGGTCGCAGGCGGTCAAAAGCTCGGACAGCTCGGAGGAGATCATCACGATCGCCTTGCCTTGTGCTGCCAGGTCGCGGACCAGCCGGATGATTTCGGACTTTGATCCGATGTCGATGCCCGCAGTGGGTTCATCCAGCACCAGAATGTCGGGGTCGGTGGCGAGCCATTTGCCGATCACCACCTTTTGCTGATTGCCGCCAGAAAGGGTGGAGACGGCGTGATCCCGGCTGGCGGTTTTGATCGACAACCGCCGGATCATGTCGTCGGTGATGACCTTGGCCTTCTGCCGATCCACCACACCCCGGTCGGAAATGCGGTCCAGAACCGCCAGCACCATGTTGCTCGCCACCGAATGGGCGGGAATGATGCCTTGGGTCGCCCGCGCTTCGGGCACAAGGGCCACGCCTGCCCTGATGGCGCAGGAAGGGTTGCGGATAGCGATGGGCTGGCCCTTGATGCGGATCTCGCCCGACACGGCGGGTTCAACCCCGGCGATCACCCGCGCGAGGGCCGAACGGCCTGATCCCAAGAGCCCGGCCAGACCCAGAACCTCGCCCCGGTGCAGGCTGAAGCTGACATTTTCGGGCTTGTGCGGGCCGGTCAGATTGCGCACCTCCAGCAAGACCTCGCCACGCGAGGCATCGCCCCGGTGCACATCCGCCAAACCTTTGGAGCGTTTGCCGACGATATGTTCGATCATCACGTCGAGGGGCAGATCGGCCATCGGTGCGGTGATCACATGGCGACCGTCGCGCAGAATGGTGGCGCGGTCGGCGATGCGGGCGATTTCGTCCATCCGGTGGCTGACATAGATGATCGCCACCCCCTGTGCTTTCAGCTTGCGCAGAAAGGCGAACAGGCGTTCCACATCCGACACGGCCAAGGCGGTGGAGGGTTCGTCAAGGATCAGGACTTTGGCGGTCTGGCTGATCGCCTTGGCAATCTCGGTCAGTTGCTTTTGCCCGGCGCCAAGGTTGCTCACGATGGCTTTGGGGTCGACCTTGACCTCCAGCATGGCGAAGATCTCGGCCGCTTTGGCCTCGCAGGCGCTGTCGTCGATAAACCCGCGCGTGGTGCGGGCTTCGCGGGTCAGGAAGATGTTCTGCGCCACGGTCAGCGTGGGGATCAGGCTCATCTCCTGAAAGTTCATCGCAATCCCTGCGGCACGAGACGCCTCCGGGGTATGGGTGGTGAGGGGCGTGCCCCCCACCACAATCGTTCCGGTATCTGGTTTGTGGACGCCGTTCAAGACCTTGAGAATGGTGGACTTTCCCGCCCCGTTGCCGCCAAGAAGGGCATGAACCTCACCGGACTGAACCTCGAAATCCACGTTGTCCAGGGCTTTGACGCCGCCAAAAGCCTTGGAAATTCCCGTCATGACGACAGCAGAGGTCATTTGCCCACGCTCTCCCAAAGTCCGGTTTCGCCTGACCGCAGCAGAGCGTCGGCCACCAGTTCGCAGGC
>JAYTQA010000278.1:0-3517 GCA_043746955.1 bacterium
GACCGCGACCCTGCTATCGCTGGCCACCATCCCGTTTGGCTGGGTCTGGCCCACGAGATTCGAAGTGGGCCTGCTGGTAAGTTGCGGAATTCTGGGCGGAATCGGCCAAATCCTGTTGACCTCCTGCTACCGCGAGGCCGATGCGTCGCTGGTCGCCCCGTTCGACTACGCCTCGATGATCTTTTCGCTGGCCATCGGGTTTTTCATCTTTGGCGAGGTGCCAACGATGACGATGCTGACCGGGGCGGCCTTGGTGGTGTTTGCAGGCATCCTGATCATCTGGCGCGAGCGGATGCTGGGGCTGGAGCGTGCGCGGGGTCGCCGCGCCATGACGCCACAAGGCTGATTTCCAAGGTTAATTCCAGGGCATGGTGATATCGGCGGTGCGCGAGCCGTGGGTCACCCGGCGGATATTGGGCATATCGTTGCCGTCAATCCAAGCCCGCGCTGCGGCTGGCGTTTTGCCGAAAAAGGCCCAACGTGCCAGCAAGCGGCGGTCAAGTTCCGCTTCCGGCACGTCGATCATCACGGTCAAATCGAAGAATGCCGCCAGATCAAGCCATAGAGTTTCGTTCAACAACAGATAGTTACCCTCGGTCACCAGAATGCGGTGATCTTTGGTGACCAGATCAGCCGACCCGCGCGACAGCTCCAACCTGCGGTCAAACACCGGGATGGCCACCTCGTCCTCCAGCCGCAGGCGCGTCAAAAGGTGGCGATAGCCTGCCACGTCAAAGGTCTCCGGGGCACCTTTGCGCGCACGCTGGCCCCGGGCATTCAGGATGGCATCGTCGAAGTGAAAGCCGTCCAGCGGCACGACGCGCGCATCGACACCCAAAGCCTCAACCACCGCCTCGGCCAATGTCGATTTGCCAGCGCCGGGCGGACCGGCGATGGCCGCGATGTACCGCCCGTGCTTTTGCCCGGCTTTGCGCCGAATTGCCTCGGCGAGCAGCACCGGCGTCATGCAGCCTCGGTCACGCCTGCGGGCAGTTTCGCGCCGGTCATATAGGCCACTGCATCCGACATCGAATGCTCTTTGGGGTTGATGACGCACAAACGGCGGCCAAGACGGTGGATGTGAACCCGGTCGCAGACCTCGAACACATGGGGCATGTTGTGGCTGATCAGGATGATCGGAATCCCCCGGCCCCGCACATCCTTGATCAGGTCCAGCACCCGGCGGCTTTCCTTCACGCCCAAGGCGGCGGTGGGTTCGTCGAGGATCACAACCTTAGAGCCAAAGGCCGCAGCCCGCGCCACCGCCACGCCCTGCCGTTGCCCGCCCGAGAGCGTTTCCACCGCCTGGTCGATGTTCTGGATGGTCATCAGGCCCAGCTCTGACAGCTTATTGCGGGCGAATTCGTTCATCCGCGCGCGGTCCGTCATCCGCAGGACTGAGCCCAAGAAGCCCGGCTTGCGCCACTCCCGCCCCAAAAACATGTTGTCCGCAATCGATAAAGCGGGCGACATGGCAAGGTTTTGGTACACCGTTTCGATGCCCAGATGGCGCGCATCGTCGGGGCGGCGGAAGTGCACAACCTGCCCCTCCAGCTCGATAGTTCCGTGGTCCGGCGTCACGGCACCCGATAACGCCTTGATCAGGGTGGATTTTCCAGCGCCATTGTCGCCGATGACGCCAAGGATTTCGCCCGGCATCAGTTCGAAATCGGTGCCGTTCATCGCGACTACGGTGCCGTAGCGCTTCATCAGACCACGGGCTTGGATAACAGGTGTCACGCTCACTTCGAGGCCCTCCGCAAGTATTGATCCAAAGCGACGGCGATGATGACAAGACAGCCGGTGGCGAAAGTCTGCCAATAGCTATCGACCCCTGCCAACGCTAGACCCGTGATGAACACGCCCACGATGATGGCCCCTAGAACCGAGCCTACAATCGACCCGCGCCCGCCAAACAACGAGGTGCCGCCGATCACCACGGCGGTGATGCTGTCCAAATTCACCGTCTCAAACCCGATGGGAGAGATGGTGCCGACCCGGCCCACCGCCACCCACGACGCGAAACCGCAGATGAAACCGGCCACGCCGTAGACTGAGATCAAAGTCTTGTCGACGGCGATGCCTGACAGCATGGCCGCATCCGGATCATCCCCCATCGCATGGACATGGCGACCCCAGGCGGTGCGGTTCAGCACAAACCACATCACAAAGGCCAGAATCACCAGCATGATCATGCCGTAAGTGATCGTCGCTGCGCCGATCTGGAATTTATTGCCAAAGAACAAAAGCTCATTGGCTTTCGCCTCGATATCCACGTTGCGGATTGATTCCGAATGGGAATAGGCCAGCTTCAGGGCGCGAAAGATGCTAAGGGTGCCAAGCGTCACGATAAACGGCGGCAGCTTCATCTTGGCCACCAAAACGCCGTTGAACAGTCCCATGCAGGTGCCAACACCAATACCCACCAAAATGGCAATCGGGGCAGGCCAGCCGTTGTTGACCGCAAGGTTGCCCATGATCAGCGACGACATCACGAGGATTTCGCCGACCGACAGGTCGATCCCCGCCGTCAGGATCACCACGGTCTGTGCCAAAGCGACAAAACCTGTCACCGTAACCTGTTGCAGCACCGTTGTGAGGGCGCCCATCCCCAGAAACCTCGGGGCCACAATGCCAAACGCGAGAACCGAGATCACCAGCACCAGCGCCGGGATCATCGTGGGATTGTCGCGCAAATAGCCCCGAAGCACCGCAATCGCGGTTTTGTCATCGCGGTCAAACTGCGCAACCGTTTTGTCAGCCGCGTCTAGTTTGGCCTCAAAATCGGAAATGGTCTTGGTTGGTGTGTCTGGATTGCTCATCGCTTCGGATGCCCCCTCAACAAAGCCATCCGGGATCAAAGCCCCGGTATGAAGAAGGGCGAGAGTAACCTCGCCCTTCTATTAATCAAGTCTGTCGTTTGGCGCTAACAGCCGCAGAAAAGCTTAGCCCCAGCACAGTTCTTTGCCCTTGGCGCTGTCGATCGAGGTGACACCTTTGGCGGGCTTGTCGGTGACAAGGTTGACGCCGGTATTGAAGAACGTCAGATTGTCCGACGCCTTCGGCTTGGTGCCGTCTTTGGCGAAGGCCACGATGGCCTCGATGCCTTTGGCTGCCATCAACAGCGGGTACTGCTGCGAGGTGGCACCGATCAGGCCAGCTTTGACGTTGGCCACGCCAGGGCAGCCGCCGTCAACCGAAATGATCAAAGCCGTCTTGCCAGCCGATTTCAGCGCCTGGTAAGCACCTTCAGCAGCGGGTTCATTGATCGTGTAGACCACGTTGATGTCCGGGTCTTTTGCCAGCAGGGTTTCCATCGCCTTCTGACCGCCTTCAGGCGACGCTTCCGACGACCCGTGACCGATCACGCGAGCGTCTTTTTCCGAGCCCATGACTTTCAGGTCCGGAACGCCAATGCCAAAGCCCTTCAGGAACCCGGTGTCGCGGGCAACGTCAACCGAGATGTTGTCCTTGTTGATGTCGAGCATGGCAATCTTGGCAGTCTTGGCCTTGTCAC
>JAYTQA010000279.1:0-9390 GCA_043746955.1 bacterium
TCACATGACCCACTCCGTCGGGCCAGACCCAAATCCTACGCAGCAGATGGGGTCAATATTGGATGCCGATAGGGGGTCAGTATTGCGTGCCGATTGACAATCTATGAGCGGAAAAGGCAGTTGCTACGACAATTCCGCGGTCGAAAGCTTCTTCCAATCCCTGAAAGCTGAACTTGGCGGAGAAACTGGCAAACCCGCCGCGAGGTCGAGATGGCCCTCGTCGAATGTATCAACGGCCTTCAACAACCCGCGCCGAAAAAACCAAGCGCTCGGCTGGAAATCACGCGTGGCCTTCAAACACAGGGCCGTCTAACATGAGCTCCTGACCGGAACAGAGCCGGTGCAGATCCAAGAGGTATCACTCGGAGGAAGCGCCGCGCAAGATCCTGTTTTTGTTTGGCTCGCCTTTCTCATCTTGCAGCTATTCAAACGTCGTTACGGACTTTCGGAAACGCCTTTGCTGGCAAATCGACGAAGAGATTTCTGCAAGTCCTCTGGCCGGAAACCGCGACCAAGGAAGACAACGGTATTGTCCTCGCCTGGGCCGGAGCGTTCGGGCAGGATTTCAGGGGATTGCACCACTTTTCGCACGGTTTGCAGCAAAAGGCGCCCGGCTGGCGTGCGCAGAACGCCTTTTACCCGAACCAGATCATTGCCGCGTGCGTGCAGCAGGGCCGACAGCCACAGGGCGAAGGCAGACCAGTCGATGTCGGGGTCAATGGTCAGACGGGTTGGGAAGATCGCGCCACGCGTGTCCTCTTCAGACAGGGGAGGCAATGCGGGCGCCTCGGCCCCCGCGGGCAAGTCAGGCAGGGCGACTGCCTCACCCAGAACTGCGGCTGTTTGCGGGGCGGTGGGATTCAGATTGCGCAGAGTAGCGCGCAGCAGGGTCAGGGCGGCGGGGTCAGCCGCATCACCCTTGCTGAGGATCAGCCGATCCGAAGCACCAATCTGGCGGCGTCCCAGCGCCTCTGTCTGTAGTTGCGCCAAACCGTGCAGGGCATCAACGACGACAACGGTTTCTTCAATCACGATGTGGTTGACCAGAACCGGGTCGCCCTGGATCGCGGCCACGATCGCGCCGGGGTCGGCCAAACCGCTGGTTTCCAGCACGATCCTTGGCAGGCGGGGGTCAGCGGCAGAAATGCGGCTGCGCTGGTCGCACAGATCGCGCAGGGCGCCGAGCAGGTCAGCGCGGCCCGCGCAGCAGCAGCAGCCACCCGCCAGCAGGGTCAGGCCAGCCGCACCGCCCAAAAGCGCATCATCCACCGCCGTCTCTGCCGCCTCGTTCACTACGACATGCACGGGGCCAAAGCTGCCGACATGCAACTGGTGGCGCAGCCAAGTTGTCTTGCCGGACCCCAGATAGCCGCCCAGAACCGTCAGCCGGATCCGGCCATCTGGAAAGTCAGTCGCCATTTAGGAACGCGGGGTCCAAGGGGTCAATCGGGTGGCCCAGCAAACGCTCCGCCTCGGCCCAGACCGATCCCAGATCGGGCACGATGCTATGGCTGCCCGACAATGTGCCAAGCTGAATGCCGGGCACCATGCCGCCGTCATGGGCGGTGAGGCCGTAAGGCCGCAGCACCTTGTCCAGCAGCCCTGCGCGATGGAACCGCGCACGCAGGCGGTCGCCGGGGGTATCGGTGCCAGCGTCGGTCCAGTGGCCGGGTGCGGCAGGGTTACCACAAGCGTTGCACATCTTGGTCCCTCTCGGAAGACGGGTGCCGGTTGCCCGACACCCACCCCGGTTTCAAGTCATAGCTTATCAGATCAGTTCTGGGCGTGCAGCACCCGCGAAGGGGAAGCGCTTGCGGAAGTCGTCAGCAATCGTCTCGAACGGAGCCCATTCGACGCCGGAATGCTTGGAGATATATTCGATCAGCCGTTCCAGCATCAGCAGAACCTGAGGGCGGCCTGCGACGTCAGGGTGGATGGTGAAGGCGAAGACGCCATATTCCATCTCACGGTAAACCCAGTCGAACTGGTCGCGCCACAATTCTTCAATATCACGCGGGTTGACGAAGCCGTGGCTGTTCGGGGCCTTCTTCATGAACATCATCGGCGGCAGGTCGTCGACATACCAGTTGGCCGCGATATCGACGAGGTCGATTTCCTTTCCGTGCTTCAGCGGATGCATCCAATCCTTGGCCGACTTGGAATAGTCGATCACATTCCAGCTGTCGCCCACTTTGGCATAGAAGGGCTGGAAGTCACGGTAACCTTGGCTATGGTCATAGGTGAAGCCGTGCTTCAGCAGCAGGGCGGCGGTCGAGTTCGACATTTCCCACCACGGGGCCACATAGCCACGCGGGGCTGCGCCGGTCAGACCTTTGATCAACTCGATCGACTTGACCAGAACGTCTTCTTCCTGGGTCGGCGTCATCGCGATAGGATTTTCGTGCAGATAGCCGTGCGCGCCAACCTCGTGACCGCCTTTGACGATCATTTCCATCTCTTTGGGGAACGTCTCAAGCGAGTGGCCGGGGATGAAGAACGTGGTCTTCAGGTCATACTTCTTGAACAGGCGCAGCAAGCGCGGCACGCCGACTTCGGTGGCGAAGATGCCACGCTGGATGTCAGACGGCGAGTCTCCGCCGCCGTAGGACCCGATCCAGCCAGCGACCGAGTCGATGTCGGTGCCAAAGGCGCAGTAGATCTTTTTAGCCATGTGGGTTTCCTCCTAAGGGGATCAGTTGGTGGGCCAAAGCGGGTCGGTCAGCGCCATGGGATAGGCGATGCCGTAGTCAAGCGGCGGGCGGACCACGTATTTGCGGTCAAACGGGCCCCAGTCGTAGGGCGCACCTGAGCGGACGATGTAGGGCCAGTCCGGTTGGGCGAAGATCGGTCGACCGATGGCCACGATGTCGGCGGCACCATTGGTCAAGGCAGCCTCGGCCTGCGGGCCATCGGCAATGCCGCCATTGGCGATCATCGGCAGGCCAGAGGCTTTGCGCAGCACGGCGGGCATCGGGGTGGCGTCATCCGCCTGCCGATTGTCGAGGTAGTTGAAGCTGGCCCAATGCAGCGCGTCATAGGCCGAGCCTTTCAGGGCGGAACCAATCGCCTCGGCGAAAGCCGTACCAGGCCAGGCACCGACGAAATCATCCACACCATCCTGCGACAGGCGCAGCACGATCAGCTTGTCGGGTCCAATGGCGGCACGCACTTTCTCTCCCACCAATTTCGCGAAACGGATGTTGTTTTCGGGCGAACCGCCGAAGTCATCGGTGCGCAGGTTGGTCTGGGGGTTGATGAACTGCCACAGCAGATAGCCATTGGCGCCATGCACCTCGACACCATCGGCACCCGCATCGACCGCGCGTTTGGCACCTGCGGCAAAGCCGTCGGCGACCTGATGGATTTCCGCGACCGTCAGCGCGCGGGCGGGGCCGAAGGTGACCTTCTCCCACGGGCCGTCAATGCCGCGAATCTGCTTTTCGTAGTCGTTGTCGGTGTAAAGCGACCACCCGCCGCTTTGCGTGGCCGAGGCGCTGACCGGCAGTTGCCCGTTCAACACGCGCGGGTCACAGACACGGCCACCATGCATCAGTTGGACGATGATCTTGCAGTCGTGCTGATGCACCGCGTCGAAGACCTTGGCCCAACCGGCTTGGTGGCTGGCATTGGTGATGCCGGGTTGCGACAAGTAAGCGCGAGACTGGAAGGCGTCCTGTTCATAGGTGCCTTCGGTGATGATCAGACCCAGACCACCCCGCGCACGGCGGGCGTAGTAGGCGGCCATCTCGTCCGTCGGAGTGCCGTCCGCCTCGGCCATCTGGCGGGTCAGCGGGGCCATGGCGATGCGGTTGCGCAGGGTCAGCGGACCCAGTTTGATCTGGGAAAGCAGGGTCGGAAAGGCTTCAGCCATCATTTATCCTCTGACAATCTGTTCAATGGCCAAGCCAGCCGCAAGCACTGCCCGGTCGCCCCCGTGCGGGGCAGAGATCATGAAGCCGGTGGGCATCTGATCGGCGTCAAACCCGTTCGGGATCGACAGCCCGCACCAATCCAGGAAGTTCCCCAGCGAGGTGTTGCGCAGGGTCAGACCGTTGTGGTGGAAGAACACCTCTCGATCGGCCTCAAGCGGGGCAATCGGCATCGCAACGGTTGGCGTTGTCGGGCAGATCAGCAGCGCATCGCCGATTTGGGCGGCGACGGCGGCGATCAGGCGTTTGCGTTCGCGCAGCAGAATGGTCAGGTCGACGGCTGTGGTCTTGGCCGCGCTCATGATGCGGCGCACCACGCGGGCGTCGATCCGGGCGGCGTCGGGGCCATGCAAGCGGTCCCAATGCACATCCAGCGCCTCGATTGCGGCCAGAGCGGCGCGGTGGGTGATCAGGTCCAGTGTCTCAGCCAGTTCGGGTAGGGCGATGCGGCGCACCCTGGCGCCTGCCAGTTCCAGCCGGGCTACAGCGGCCTCAAAGTTTGCTGCGACGGCGGGGGACAGAGTATCCAGCATCACAGCATCAGGAATGACGAAATCCAAAGCTTCCATTGGAGCGGCCTGCACATCAGGCGCTTGCAATCCGCGCAAGACGGTATCGGCCAGCACGCAATCCTCAACGCTGTGCGCCAAGGGCCCCAGCGAATCCAGCGTGCGCGACAGGGGGAAAACTCCTGTCATCGGGTAATGCCCGGTTGACGTTTTATAGCCAACCACGCCGTTAAAGGCTGCCGGAATCCGGATCGACCCGCCTGTGTCGGTGCCAAAGGCGATCGGCACTATGTCTGCCGCCACGACAACGCCGCTGGCCGACGAAGACCCGCCCGGCGACCGTGCAGGCCCGGTGCCGTTGGGGTTGCGCGGTGTGCCGAAATGCGGGTTGAGCCCGATGCCAGAGAAGGCAAACTCTGTCATGTTCAGCGCGCCGACCGTGACCAGCCCGGCGCGAGCGCCCGCGCCCACCAAAGCCGCGTCCTGCGCTGCCGCAGGATTGCCGGCCAGCACGACAGACCCTGCCGTTGTAACCCGACCCTTGAGGTCGAAAAGGTCCTTCCATGCAACCGGAATACCGTCCAGCAAACTGGCCGGATTGCCGGCACGCAACCGCTCTCGTGCTGCACGCGCCTCGGCTTCGGCGCGGGGGCGTAGGGTTTGGGTGAAGATGGCATTGTCTCCAACCGCGTCCATCCGGGCGAAAACCTGATCCACCAGATCAAGCGGATCGCATCGACCGTCTCGCAGATCACGCGCAAGAGCGCTGGCTGTGGTCACGCGCATCTTGGGCCTCTTTATTGCTTGATCACGGTCGAACGTCCGGCCTGCCACGCCACAAAGGCCTGCGCTCCGGCGGCGAACTGACCGCGATACTTGTCAGAATGGCCCTCAACCGCGATCACATCGCCGTTTGGCAATTCAACCGCCATCTGTAGGATATGGCCGATCAACTGCGCCCGCGTGATCTTGCAGGGGATCAGGTTGGTGCCATAAGTCCGTCGCGCCTCATCGGGCGAAACCGTACCAGGCAAAATATCAACCGCTTCCGCAGGCAGCACCAACGAGGTCGCCCCACCCAAGGTCAGACCAGCGTGCTGTTCGCCGCTCAGCGTGCCAAAAGCGGTGTCGAGCGTCACAATGTCGCCTCCCAGCAGCTTGACCGTACCGGGGATCAGGGTGTTTGCCCCGATGAAGCGGGCGACGAAGATGCTTTGCGGGCGGGTATACAACTCGCGCGGGGGACTGATCTGTTCGACACGGCCCGCGTTCATCACGACGATGCGGTCCGAAAGGGCCAACGCCTCGGATTGGGCGTGGGTGACAAAAACGAAGGTGATGCCAAGCTCGCGTTGCAGCAGTTTCAGTTCGTTCTGGATGCTTTTGCGCAAGTTGGCGTCCAACGCGCCAAGCGGTTCATCCAGCAGCAAAATATCGGGTTCCACCACCAAAGACCGGGCCAGTGCGATGCGCTGTCGCTGGCCGCCCGACAAGCGGTTCGGGCGCATGGTGGCCACGTCCGACAGTCCCAACTTTTCGATGATGCGGTCAACCTTGCGGTCAGCCTCGGCCGCTGCCATGCCTTTGACATCAAGCCCGAAGCGGATGTTCTGGCGCACGTTCATATGCGGGAACAGCGCGTAATTTTGAAAGATCATCGAGGTCGGGCGCTTTTCCGGCAACAGGTCATTGATCCGTTTGCCCCGGATCAGCAGATCGCCCGAGGTTATTGTCTCAAACCCTGCGATCATGCGCAAAGTCGTTGTCTTGCCACAACCTGACGGCCCCAGAAAGGCGATGAACTCGCCCTTGTCCACATCCAGGTTGAAGTCGATGACGGCGGGCGTGCCATTGTCATAGACTTTGCCGATATGGGAAAGTTGCAGGTCGTAGGCCACAGAGAGGTATCCTTGCATCTTTGGTCCGGCCGGAGCTTGCACCCCGACCGTCCAGGTTTTCAGATCAGGCCGACAGGAATTCGTCCCACTTGGTCATCAGCAGGTCGTACTCGTCCGGCCACTGGTGCCAGTACGCGACGTTGGCCGCACGGGTCGCCAAGGAGCCGCCATCGCGCAGATCGCCTTCCTTGATGCCACGGTCGGTGGCGCCAACCCACGGCTTGCCTTCGTACCAGAAGGCGTACTTTTCGGGCGCCATGACGGCTTTGACCTTGTCGTTGGGCGAGTAGTAGCCCTGTTCCGACACCGCCACAGCCGGGCCACCAGACAACCAGTAATCGGCGTAAGCCGTCACGGCATCAAGATTGGGCGAAGATTTCAGCGCCGAAATGCCGATCGACCAAGCGCGATAGCCGCTTTTCATGGTGGCGTAAGAGCACTGGACGCCCTGCGCCTTCACCGCCATCACAGCCGGCTGCCATGCGTCGGCGATGACCATTTCGCCCGACGCCATCAAGTTGACGAGTTCGCCGAAGTCACCCCAGAGGGCGCGGAACTGGCCTCCCTTCTTCTTGGAGATCAGGAACTTGGCTGCTTCTTTGATCGACTTGGCATCTGCATTGCCGGGGTTCTTGACCTCCAGCAGACCCAGTTCGTTCATGGCCAGCACGGCCTGACCGAAAGCGATCAGCGGGTCGACGTTCAGGCCGGTCTTGCCCTTGAACTTGGGGTCGAACAGCGAGGACCACTTGGAGGCTTCTTCCGCCGACACGAGGTCGGGGCGGTAGCCGATCGAGTCGAAGTTGTAGACGGTCGGCACCATGTTCAGCGCGGTCATCTTATCGTCAGTGTAGATCTGGCCGACGATCTGCGCCCTGGCGTCCCACTTGGGGTTGGCCTTGGTGAAGCTTTCGCCCACACCAGTCCAGTTCTTCAACGCCGAGGTGGCGATGGGCGAAACAAGGCCGGTCTTGGTGATTGACGGCAAACGCTCGCCAATGGTTTCCCAGCAGTCGTAAGCGGTCGAACCCGACAGCAGTTCGGTCTGGGTGTTCGGGAAGATGTCGGCTTTGCCTGACACTGCCTTGACGCCCGAAGCCTTCTGGAAGTCAGCCAGAATGCGGTCCTGCACGGTCACCGACAGACCAACGGTGCGCAGTTGCTGCGCAGCGAGGTCAGCGGCGAATGCTTGTTGCGCGCCAAGGAGCGGCAAGCCGCCCGCAACCAGCGCAGCGCCTGCGGATCCTTTCAGGAACCCGCGGCGGGATAGTGAACTGTGTTTCATTTCGGTACCTCCGTGTTGATTTGTAATTCTTGCCAAGCCATTGGATCAGTAGCGCCCCACCAACAGCCCACCATCGACCACCACCACCTGACCCGTCATGTAACGGGCCGCGTTGGAGGCGAGAAACAGGGCGACATCGGCAATTTCGTCGGGTTGACCGATGCGGCCCATGGGGATGAACTCCCCAGCCTTGTCAGCAGCTTCGGGGCCGAGGGAGTGTTCCTTCGACAAAAGCTGCGCCGTCCGGATGTAGCCCGGCGCAATGCCGTTCACCCGGATGCCGTCTCGGGCCAATTCCACCGCAAGGCCGCGCACAAGGCCCACCACGCCGGATTTTGCCGCTGAGTAATGCACATGCTCGTCCCAGCCATAGGCGACACCCATGATCGAGGACAGGGCAACGACCGCCCCTTTCTTACGCGCCTTCATGCCGGGAAGGGCCGGACGCACAACGCGGAAGATACCTTTGAGGTCAATCTCAAACGTATGATCCCACTTCTCATCCGTCATCTCGGCCAACGGCACGCGGTGCGCGATACCGGCATTGGCCACGATGACGTCGATGCTGCCATGCTTGGCCTCGACCTCCGCGACGATGGCATTCGCGGCCTCAGTGGAACGCACGTCGAGCGGGTGGAATTCCGCCGTGCCACCCTCAGCCGTGATTTCCGCCACGACGGACGCGCCTTCGGCGGCCAGAACGTCGGTGGCTACCACATGATAGCCCGCCTTGGCAAAGGCCTTGGCGGTGGCCCGGCCAATGCCGATGCCTGCGCCGGTGATCAGGACGACTTCGGTCATAGCATCACATCTCCGGAATTGGGCCCAAGCGTCTGGCCGACGAACAGCGAGGCTTGCGGCGAGCACAGGAACGCCACGGTATTGGCGACTTCTACAGGTTCACCAAAGCGGCCCAGCGGCAGTTCGGCGGCCTTCGCGCGCTGCCAGTCATCCGACAGGTTGCGCACCAACGGCGTGTTGATCGGCCCGGGGGCCACGGCATTGACCCGCACGCCCTGCGCTGAAACCTCACGCGCGAGAGCCTTGGTCATGCCGATGATTCCAGCCTTGGCGGCTGAATAGTGCACCAGTTCGATCCCGCCGATCTGGCCCAGTTGCGAGGCGATGTTGACGATCACCCCGGACCCACGCGCCAACATGCCCTTAAGAACGGCATGGGTGCACAGGAAGGTGCCGCGCAGGTGAACGGCGATCATGCGATCAAAGTCTGCCACGGTCAGGTCGATAAAACGGCTTTGGTGGACATGGCCCGCGCAGTTGACCAGATGGGTCACCGGGCCGAACGCCGCCTCTGCCGCAGCGACCATTGCGGCCACATCGCCCTCAACCGAGACATCGCCACCGATGGCCACGGCCTTGGCACCGATCATGGCCGCCGTGGCCTGCGCCGCCTCGGCCCGAAAGTCATTGACCAGCACGTTGTAGCCATCCGCAGCCAGCCGCAAAGCAATGGCTTGCCCGATGCCTGAACCTGCGCCTGTGACGATAGCGGTCATGGTCATGCAATATCCTCCTGCATCGCCAGTTTGCGGGCGCGGCGGACCGACAGGCCCATCAGGACGCCGTAAACTGATAACAGCGCGAAGGAGAACAGCGTGGTCAGCACCCCGAAGGCGAAGATATTGGGGTGAATTTCCACGGCAAAGGTGCCGTAAATCGCCAAGGGCAAGGTCTGATCCTCGGACCCGCCAGCCGCGAACAGCGAGCGTGGGAATTCATCCAGGCTGAGAGTGAAGGCGAACAGCATG
>JAYTQA010000280.1:0-9386 GCA_043746955.1 bacterium
GCTTTTGCAGCTATTGCAATCGCTGCGGGCGCTGTGGGATCGGCCAGATCGGCCACCACGCAAACCACCTCGGCGGCCAAGCTTGCGGCCACTTCGTCCAGCCCGTCGCGGTCGGTCAGCACCAGCGCGCCGACGCCCTCCGCAACCAAGGCCTGCGCCGTGGCAAGGCCTACGCCGCGCGCAGCCCCGGTTACCACGATAACCTTATCCGACAGGCCCATCTTCATGCCGCGCAGGCTCCCCGTTCCTGCCCCGCAATTCCACCCGAATGGCCCGGCCTGTCAATCGGGGCTGCGCGGGTCTTGCAACAGGTTCGTCCTGTGCATCGCTACCCTGCCAGTTTGGCCGCAAGAAACCGGGCAGGGGGTCCGCCGTGGTGGCTCTGACCAAGGTCTGCGACCGCAAAAGCCTAAAGTTATGCCAAACGCAGAGCCGCACGCCGCACCGAACTCCCGCCACCAGCTTTGCCGCACAGGCCAGACAAGCGCGCCCGGATACCCCTGATAGACGAACCGGCATCACGCAAGGCATCGGTTCGGCGTCAGATGATCGCCCGTTCGACAAAGGGCTTATTCGCAGCCACCCGTGCAAACCCCAAGGGCGACAGGTCCAGGGTGCGATACGCGCCGTAGGTCAGCCATTCCGCCGTGCCACGCCCCATGGCGGGCGATTGTTGCAAGCCGTGCCCGGAAAACCCGTTGAGGAACAGGAAGTTTGCAACCTCCGGATGTGGCCCGACAATCGCGTTCTGGTCCAAGAGATTGTAGTCATACTGGCCGACCCATTCGCGGATCACCTTGATCGCCTCGAATTGCGGAATCCGGCTGGCGATGACCGGCCAGACGTGGTCCTGCCAGATCGCGTGATCCATGGTGAAGTCGTCCACCTCTGCCGCAAGGTCCGGGTCACCATGGGCCCCGGCGAGGTAGGTCGTGGTGCTGTCCTGCCGGAAGTGCACGCCCGATGGATCAATCGTCAGCGGCAGGTCGCGGTCAAGCGGGCGTTCGGCCGCGAATATCCAACTGTAGCGCTTCCTCGGTTCGATCGGAATCTCGATCCCCGCCATCCGCGCCGTGATCGCCCCCCGTGTGCCAGAGGCGTTGACGACCTGCCCGCAGGCCACAACCTCGCCAGTAATCAAGGTGACACTTTCCACCCGGTCGGCCCGCCGGGTGATCGCCACCACCTCGTTGGTGATATACTCGATACCGCCCGCGCGCGCCTGTCTGCGGAACCAGTCGAACATGGTGTAGCCGTCGAAATAGCCTTCGTCTTTGGTGTTGAGGCTGCCCAGAACCAGATCGTCCACCGCGTAGAACGGATAGGCTGCCTTGATCTCGCCCGGGGTCATCAGCCGGGTTTGTGCTCCCGCCGCCACCTGCACTTTGTGGTTGGCGCGCAGGACGGCGGCGAAAGCGTCGGTATCGGCCAGATACAGATAGCCGAAGTTGCGGATGGTCAGCTTCGGCGCATCGCCGCCCATATACTTCGGCAGGTTCTGCGAAAACTCCGCCCCGAACTGCGAAATCCGCACGTTGAGCTCGGTGGAGAACTGCTGCCGGATCGAGGAGTTTGACAAGGCGGTGGCGGCGAATTCGTAACTCTGATCGCGCTCCACCACCAAAACCTTACCGGTGAAGTCCTTGTTCTGGCTTAAAAACCAAGCGGTGGATGACCCGGTGATCGCCCCGCCGATGATGACGACATCATAGCTCGTGCGCTTGGGGGCTTCGTTGGCAGTCATTCAGGCGGTCTCCCGTTTGCGCGCGCGAGCTACGACCCTGACCGTTCGTTCGTCGACCACGCCCGGTGTGGTTTGCGATATCTGACCGAAGCCCGCAGTGCGGCGGATCACGGATCGGTCACGGTCGTTGACCGCAGCCTAGCCAGAGCCACCGGGGAACGCCATCTTGCACTTGGCCGGTTGGCTGAATGGCTTGACCTTTGCCACGACGTCGTGCCGCCGTCACCCAAACCCAAACCCAAACCCAAACCCAAACCCGCAGAAACTCAGCCCGCCTGCCGGCCCGAGCCCTCGAAACCACCAGCCAAACCTTCGACACTTGCTCGGCTGAATTCAGTGCTGACCTTGAACGCTCCCCACCCCGTCTGCCGCCAGGTGAAAGGCTTGCGCGGTTCCCGGCTGGGCTCGATTGGGGCGCGGACCGGGGCGTTTCAGACCCTGCGGTATAGCGAAAAGCTATTTCGAGCCTCAAGGATTACCGTGTCCACGGCGATGGCGCGGGATATCGGCCCGCCGCTGACCCCGTTTTACGCCGATGGCGGGGCCTCGGCCAACCGGTACCTCCTGCCATTGCAGGCCGATATTCTGCAACGCCCCTTCCTGCAAAGCCCGGTGGCGGAGGTCAGAGCCTTGGCGCTGCCGCCATGGCCTTCACTCATCTGGGCCATCAGATGCCGCTGGAACCGACCGCGCCGACCCGCTTTATGTCCCGCCAAGACCCACCAGCCTGCGGCAGAACCGGGCTCATGCCGGGACGCATGTCCGCTTTCGGCCATGAAATCTGCCCGAGCGACAGGCAACTGGCCATTTTGCGCCCAAAAATCCGGCATAAGAGAATTTGGCTGACGAAGGGTCGCTGCGAATCCGTGCCCTCTTCGGGTGACATGATAGGCAAGGCGAACAGGTTCCGCGTGCGCCGTGGATCCGGCGGAGGTTTCATGTCGATCAAGGCTGCCATCTATCACCGGACCCATTACAGCTATGATCGCCCGATCCTGTTGGGTCCGCAAGTCATCCGGCTGCGCCCCGCGCCGCACAGCCGCACCAAGGTGATCTCGCATGCCCTGAAAGTCTCGCCCGCCAGCCATTTCGTCAACCACCAGCAAGACCCGTTCGGCAACTGGCTGGCCCGGTTTGTGTTTCCCGAACCGGTGACCGAGTTCAAGATCGAGGTCGATCTGGTCGCCGATATGACCATCTACAACCCGTTCGACTTTTTCGTTGAGGATTACGCCGAACACTTCCCGTTCACCTATGGCCATGACCTGACCGACGACCTTGCGATCTACCGCCACGCCGAACCGGTCGGACCGGAGCTGGCTGCGTTCCTGAAAACCGTGCCTGGGGCCAAGGTGCGGACCACTGACTTCGTGGTGATGCTGAATGCGCAGGTGTCGGGCCGGGTTCTCTATACCATCCGCATGGAAGCCGGGGTTCAGACGCCGGAACAGACCTTGAGCATCGGCAGCGGGTCGTGCCGCGACTCATCATGGCTGTTGGTGCAGGCCCTGCGCCACTTCGGTTTGGCCGCGCGGTTTGTGTCGGGCTATCTGATCCAGTTGAAACCCGATCTGAAGGCTTTGGACGGGCCTTCGGGGACCGAGGTCGATTTCACCGACCTGCACGCCTGGGTCGAGGTCTATATCCCCGGCGCGGGCTGGGTCGGGCTGGACCCGACCTCTGGCCTGCTGGCCGGCGAAAGTCACATCCCGCTGGCGGCGACCCCGCATTACCGGTCAGCCGCGCCGATTGCGGGCGGCTATTTCGGCGCTCCGGACGTGAGTTTCGACTTCAAGATGCAGGTGTCGCGGGTCGCCGAACACCCAAGGATAACCAAGCCGTTCAGTGAGGAAAGCTGGAACAATCTCAACGCCTTGGGGCGCAAAGTTGATGTAACACTTGAAGACGCTGATGTGCGGTTGACGATGGGCGGCGAACCCACTTTCGTCTCGATCGACGACTATCAGGGCGAAGAATGGAACACCGCCGCCGTTGGCCCGATCAAGCGCAGCCTCGCCGACCAGCTGATCCGCCGCCTGCGCAGCCGGTTCGCCCCCGGTGGCTTTCTGCACTACGGTCAAGGCAAGTGGTATCCCGGCGAAACCCTGCCGCGCTGGACCTTCTCGCTGTACTGGCGGGGCGATGGCCAACCGATCTGGCAGAACCCGCAACTGATTGCCGCCGAAGGCGCGCAAACCGGCGTCACCGCCTTGGAAGCCCAAGACCTGCTCCGCGAAATTGCGGCCGAACTGGACCTGCCCGAGGCGAACATCCTGCCCGCCTATGAAGACCCCGCCACCTGGCTGGTCAAAGAGGCGAACCTGCCCGCCAACGTCACTCCGGCCAATTCAGAACTGAAAGACCCCGAACAGCGCCACCGTTTGGCTACCGTGTTCAACCGAGGCCTGACCGAACCCTCGGGCTTTATTCTGCCGGTGCAAAGCTGGCAAAGCCTTGCCACCGGGCGGCGCTGGAAGTCGGAACTCTGGGGTCTGCGGCGCGGCTATATGTTTCTGGTGCCGGGCGACAGCCCGGTCGGCTACCGTCTGCCCTTGGAAAGCCTGCCGTGGATTCCGGCCGCGCAATACCCCTATATCAATCCGGTCGATCCCACGGTCGAACGCCAGCCTTTGCCCGATGTGGCGGCGCTGGACGCGGAACGCAAAAGCCAGCCGGCACGCAGTATTGTGGCGAGTTTCTCAGCCAGCACACCGCAAGGCGAGGTGATCCAGCAGGGTTCGCCCGTTGCGGAGGTTGACGGTCATATCCGCACCGCCTTGTCGGTCGAGCCCCGTGATGGCCGGTTGTGTGTGTTCATGCCGCCAGTGGTCAGCCTTGAGGATTACCTTGACCTCCTGCACGCCGCCGAGGTTGCAGCCAATCGGCTTGGCCTGCCGGTGCATATCGAAGGCTACGCCCCACCCCAAGACCCGCGCCTGAACGTGATCCGCGTGGCCCCCGATCCCGGCGTGATCGAGGTCAACATCCACCCGGCGCGCAACTGGGCTGATTGTGTCGCGATCACCACGGCGGTTTATGAAGAGGCGCGCCAGACCCGGCTGGGCGCCGATAAGTTCATGATCGACGGCAAGCATTGCGGCACCGGCGGTGGCAACCATGTCGTGGTCGGCGGTGCCACCACCAACGACAGCCCGTTTCTGCGCCGCCCGGACATTTTGGCCAGCCTGATCCTGCACTGGAACCGGCACCCCGCGCTCAGCTACCTGTTCTCCGGCCTGTTCATCGGCCCGACCAGCCAAGCGCCGCGCATCGACGAAGCCCGCCACGATGCGCTTTATGAAATGGAAATCGCTTTGGCCCAGATCCCCGCGCCGGGGATCGGCCACGCCCCGCCGCCTTGGCTGGTGGACCGCTTGCTGCGCAACATGCTCGCCGACAGCACCGGCAACACCCACCGGGCCGAGATTTGCATCGACAAACTCTACTCCCCCGACGGCCCGACCGGCAGGCTCGGACTGGTGGAGTTTCGCGGGTTCGAGATGCCGCCCGATGCCCGCATGTCGCTGGCCCAGCAACTTCTGATCCGCGCCCTGATCGCCCGGTTCTGGAATGCGCCGGCCAAAGGTAACCTGACCCGTTGGGGCACGGCCCTGCATGACCGCTTCATGCTGCCGCATTATGTCTGGGCGGATTTCCGCGATGTCCTTGCCGACCTGCGCCAGCATGGCTTTGATATGCAAGAGGATTGGTTCGAAGCCCAAGCCGAATTCCGCTTCCCGTTCTGTGGTGAGGTCACTTATGAAGGGGTCAACCTGGAACTGAAACAGGCGCTGGAGCCGTGGCATGTCTTGGGCGAAACCGGGGCGGTGGGCGGGACGGTGCGCTATACTGACAGTTCCACCGAACGCCTGCAGGTCAAGCTGAAGGGCGGCGAACCCTCCCGCTATACCGTCACCTGCAATGGCCGCGCGGTGCCCTTGGCCAATATCGGCGGCGGCGAGGCGGTGGCCGGGGTGCGTTACAAAGCCTGGCAACCGGCGACCGCGATGCATCCGGTCCTTAGCGTTGATGCACCCCTGACGTTTGACATCTACGACACCTGGTCGAACCGTGCGCTTGGCGGCTGCACCTACCATGTCAAACACCCGGGCGGGCGGAGCTATGACACGTTCCCGGTCAATGGCAATGAGGCGGAGGCCCGCAGGCTCGCCCGCTTCCAGGCGTTTGGCCACACCGGCGGCTTCTATACACCACCGGCCGAACCGCCTTCCCGCGAATTCCCGACGACGCTTGACCTGCGGCGTCCCGTAGGGGTCTAACCCAGATGAGCCCGAAAGACGTTAAGCGCCTCGAAAGGCGCGCCGTGCATAGGTATGGCACGGCGGACGCAAAGGGCGCGCCTCACGCACAGGAGCGGGCGGTTTTGGACAAGGCGAAGGCCGAGGACGCGGCAGGGGGTGCAAGCACTGTGCCGGTGAAGGCCGGTGCCAGGAAACTGCTGGTGCCCAAAACGCCGGTGCCCAACACGCCGGTGTCAAAGGCCGCCATCACCAAAACGCCGGTGCCGAAAACGCCTAAGTCAAAGGTCGCCGTCACCAAGACGCAGGCCGCCCGGCTGGTCAAGGCGCTCGACGGCTACAAACCCTTGCCCGCCACCCCGGATGAAATGGTCGGCGAGGATGGCACCTTGCGCCCGCTCTGGCAGGATTTTGCCACCGCTTTCGCCAGTCTTGCCGCCGATGATATTTTGCGCCGCCGGGCCCGCGCCGACCAGTATCTGCGCGACAGTGGCGTGTTCTACCGCCAATATGGCAGCGGCGTATCGGTTGAACGCCCCTGGCCGTTGTCACCGATTCCGGTGCTGATTGCCGAAGCGGATTGGGCAAAACTCGTCCCCGGTCTGGTCCAGCGGGCCGAGGTGCTGGAAGCCCTGATGGCCGACCTTTACGGCGAAAACCGTCTGGTCGAAGGCGGGCATCTGCCGCCCAGCCTGATCACCGCCAACCCGGAATGGCTGCGGCCAATGGTGGGCATCCCGCCGCAATCGGGGCATTACCTGCATTTTCTGGCGTTTGAAATTGGCCGTGGCCCGGACGGCCAGTGGTGGGTGCTGGCCGACCGTACCCAGGCCCCGTCCGGTGCGGGCTACGCGCTGGAAAACCGCGTCGCCACCTCGCGGGCGTTCAATGAACTCTTTGCCCAAGGCCATGTCCACCGGCTCGCCGGTTTTTTCCGCGACTTCCGCGATGCGTTGCTGGGGCTGCGACAGGACCGCGATGCGCGGGCCGCGATCCTGACGCCGGGGCCTTTGAATGAGACCTATTACGAGCACGCCTATATCGCCCGCTATCTGGGGATTACTCTGGTGCAGGGCGAGGATCTGGCGGTGGACCATGGCCGCTTGATGGTGCGCACTGTGGCTGGCCTGAAGCCGGTCGATGTCTTGTGGCGCAGGCTGGACGGCAGCTATGCCGATCCGGTTGAACTCAATGCCGCCTCGCGGCTTGGCACCCCGGGGATGGTGTCGGCCCTGCGGGCGGGCGGGTTGACCATGGTGAACGCGCTCGGGTCGGGCATTCTGGAAACCCGCGCGCTGATGGCGTTTTTACCCGAACTCGCCCCGCGATTGATAGGCGCGGCGCTGCAGATCCCCAATATCGCGACCTGGTGGTGTGGCGGTGCAGCCGCGCGGGCCGAGGTGGCAGAGGCACCGGGCCGCATGATCCTCTCCCCCGCCTTGGCGACCGGATTGCCGTTTGAGGGTCAAGGCGAAATGATCGCCGCCGCAGGCCTGACCGCCAAAGCGCTTGCCGACAAGCTATCGGCTGAGGGGCAAGGCTTGGTTGCCCAGGAGGCGGTGACCCTGTCGACCACGCCCGCCTTGGTCGACGGCAAGCTGGCCCCGCGCCCGATGACCTTGCGGGTCTTTCTCGCCCGCACGCCGGAGGGTTGGCAGGTCATGCCCGGCGGCTTTGCCCGGATTGGCGCCTCGCCCGACCCGACCGCCATCGCCTTGCAGCGCGGCGGATCGGCGGCGGATGTCTGGATCGTCTCACCGCGCGAAGTCTCTGCGGTGTCGATGGTGCCCGCCGCCACCGGCCCCTTCAAACGGCTGGGACCGGGGGCGCTGCCGTCGCGCGCGGCCGACAACCTGTTCTGGCTGGGCCGGTATATCGAACGGACCGAGGGCAGCGTACGGCTTCTGCGCGCCCGCAACATCCGGCTGGCCGAAACCGGTGCCGCCGCAGCCCCGATCCTTGCCGCCATGGCCCCGCTGTTCAAATCGCGCGGGCTCGACCCCCAGCCGGGGATACCGCCGGGGCTGCTGCACACTTTGGAGGCGGCCATTGGCTCAGCCGGGCAAATCCGCGACCGCTTTTCGCCGGATGCGTGGCAGGCCTTGGTGGATATCAACAAGACCGCCCGCCGCATGGCCTTGCAGGTGACGGCAGGCGATGACGCGGCCCGTGCTTTATCGGCCCTCCTGCGGAAATTGGCCGGGATCACCGGCCTCGTGCATGAAAACATGTACCGCTTCATGGGCTGGCGGTTCCTGACCATGGGCCGCCTGCACGAACGCGCGATGGGGATGATTGAGATTCTCGCCGTGCTGGCCGATGAGCAAGCGGCTGCTGGCGCCCTGGACCTGGCAATCGAGCTGGGCGATTCGGTCCTGACCCACCGCCGCCGCTTTACCATGTCGACCAGCCGCGACACGGTGATTGACCTGCTGGCGCTCGACCCGATGAACCCGCGTTCGGTGCGCCACCAGATCGAGGCGCTGGACGAACAGGTCCGCATGATGCCGGAGGCCGAGGACAACGGTGTGCTGTCGCCGCTCGCCCGTGCCATGCTGCGCTGCCAGACCGACCTTGCGACCCAAGCGCCGGAAACCCTGACCACCGCCGCGCTGTGGGCGTTCCGGGGCCGGGTCGCAGCCTTGTCAAGCCTGGTCACCGAAGCGTATCTGCGCTGATGCAATACGACCTGCGCCTGGTGATCCGCTATCACTTTGACCGGCCCACCGGGGCGGGGCGGCAGTTGCTGCGCATCCAGCCGGCGGAAATGCAAGGGCTGCAAAGTCTGCTGTCGTCCGAGATCACCATCACCCCCGAGCCGCTCGAACGTCGCGAGTTCACCGATTTCTTTGGCACCCATGTGCTGGAGGTCGTGATGGCCGCCGGTCTCACCAAATGCGAAATCGTCTTGAAAGCCCGGGTAGTGCGCCATGGGTTGGGGGTGGAACTGGATATATCGCCGCCCTTGGCGCGGCTGCCCGAAGAACTGGCCCAGGTGACCGGGGTCGGTGCCACCTCGCCGCACCATTTTCTTTCGGCCTCGCCCCGTATCCCGCTTGATCCGGCGATTGCCGCCTATGCGGCCACTGCCACTGTCGCGTCTGAAACCACCCGTGACGCGATTGAGGCGGTGGGTCGCGCGATCCACACCGACATGGCGTTTGACGCCAAGGCGACCGAGGTCGACACCTCGCCGTCCCAAGCCTTCAGCCTCAAACGCGGCGTCTGTCAGGATTTCGCCCAGATCATGATTTGCGGTTTGCGCAGCCTTGGCGTGCCTGCGGCCTACGTCGGTGGTTTCCTGCGCACGCGGCCCCCGCCCGGCCGAGCCAGGCTGGAGGGGGCCGACGCCATGCACGCCTGGGTCCGGGCCTGGGCGGGCA
>JAYTQA010000281.1:0-9380 GCA_043746955.1 bacterium
CGTGGCCGCCGTGCCATCCGAGGGCGCGATGACCAGACTGCGCGTCATCTGGGCCTGAAACTTGGCGGCCAATTGTTCGGCAGTCAGTTTGCTGTCATCCTGGGCGAACGCGGCATCCATGCTGCCCGCCAACAGCAGAAGCGCGGCAGCGCCGGCAAGGTGAAGAGCGTATTTCATGGCATTCCTTTCGCAATTCAAAATGATTGCAATGTAGTGACATTAGTGCAGCTTTTGTCAGTTCACAACGTTTTTGGGATGTGTCTTGCGGGACCTAGGCGTGATGATCGCTTGCCACCGGACCTGATTGCGCGAATAATTGCCACAGGTCGGGCCAACCCCGTTTAGATCGCTGCGTAGGTGACCCTTGCGCCTCTTGCCTGCCATCCTGCTGTCGGTCTCGATCTTGATTGCCGCGATGATCTTCGTGTCGATTCCGTTGTTTTTCCCACCAAAAGGTGGCGGCGGCGGGGGGGGGTCAGTCGACAACCAGGCGCGCATCGACATTGAACTGCTGCATGGCGATCTGGAAGCCCTGCGCGAAGCCGTCAACCAGTTGCGCGATCAGGCCGATTCGCTGGAAGAACGGGTCAGCAAGATCGAGGTGGGGGCAACCCCGCCCGATGTGACCGGCAACGGCTTGCAGATTGTAACGCCAGACGGCGAGAATGGCATCGTTGGCGATTATGCCCATGTCGTGCTGGTGGCCGACCGGCGCAACCTCAACAAGGGGCTGACGGTGCCGACGCCGTCTTTCATGATCGGCAAGTTCGGCCCGCCGCGTGACAATCTGTCCGCCGATTGCCAGCCGATGACCAACCCCCGCCTGGCAGCCCTTCTGCTGGATGCGACCGTGGGCAAGGTTCAGGTCAAGATGCTGAAACCCGCGATCAATTCGCTGCAAACCGTGTTTGATAATATCAAACGCGCCGATCCTGACCTTTATGCGCGGATCAACACCTCAGGTTCGCTGTGTGTGCGGTTCATCCGCGGCTCCACCACCGCCGTGTCAAACCATTCGTTCGGCACGGCGGTTGACCTGAACGTTGACGGCGTGCTGGACACTTTGGGCGATGGCCGTACCCAGTTGGGCCTGACCATCATGGCCGATTTCTTCAACGCCGAAGGCTGGGTCTGGGGTGCCGCCTATGGCCGCGAAGACTCGATGCACTTTGAAGTAAGCGAAGAAAAGATCAATGAATGGATCACCGCCGGCAAGATTTGACGGCGGCAGCGGACTGGGGCAAGAGACCGGGGCATGTCAAAGGGTAAGGCACTATATTGACGGGACAAATTCCAGCACAGTCGTCCGTGAAGCCGCCTGCACTTCATTTCGGTCCGTCATGCGCGATGGGTTTGGCGGCATAGAACGCCATGAACATCGCGGCGGTGGCGCGGGCGTTGCGGGTGATGTCGGCTTCGGTCGGCGGGGTGGTCATCTGGCCGAAAAGCCGCCTGCGGAACAGGCCGGCGGTCGAGAGTTCGACGAACTGGGCTGCGGCAAGATCGACATCTGGGATGGCGAGGCCGCCCCGATCAACCTCGGAGCGCAAAAAGCCCGCGAGCAGGCGGGCGGTGCGCAATGCGCCACGTTCGAAGAACCGCAAGCCAAGATCGGGCATCCTTTCCGTCACGCCAATCACGATACGGTGCGCCCGGATGACGGTGTCCGAGCACAGAACCCGAATGATCGCCCCGGCAAACGCGTGCAACTTGTCAGCGACCGTCCCCGGCACCTCAAGGGCCGCCTCGATGCCTGCGAACAGAACAGCGCGCTCACGTTCGATCAGCGCCTCGAACAGGTCTTCCTTGCCGATGAAATAGACGTAGATCGTGCCTTTTGACACCTGCGCCTCGCGCGTGATGTCGTTCATGCTGGCGGCGTCATAGCCCATGCGGGAAAAGACTCGGTGCGCGCCAGACAGAATCTGATCGCGCTTGATTTGGTCGCATCCGGCAGCCGGACGGCCTCGGCGGGTCCTTCCGCCGGGCGTATCGCCAGTTTTGTCAGCAATTGGATCGTCCGCTGCTGCCATTAACCTGTCTGCCCGAAGCCCGTCGAACCGTTCGGTTCGATTTATTGTTGATTTCACCTCGTGACCACTCTATTTGTCTCATCGAACCGAGCGGTTCGATGTAAAGCAGAGATAATCCCATGTCGCTTGACGATCAACCCCAGCGTTCAAACGCACCTGCCAGCACCCAACCGGCCCTGCGCCTTGCGACCCCAGTGGCTGGGACGGTGGTAGCACCCGTTGCAGCCAAACCGAAAAGCTGGCGCAGGTTGGTGATCCTTGGGGTTGCGGCAATGGCACTGGTTGGCGTTGGCGCAACCTACGGGCGGGATTACTGGCAGGACGGGCGCTTTATGGTGTCAACCGATGACGCCTATGTGCAGGGTAATATTGCCCAAGTGTCGGCCAAGATCCAAGGCTATGTCAGCGACATTGCAGTGCGTGAAAATCAGACGGTTTCGGCAGGGGATGTCCTGGTGCGGCTGGATGACGGCGATTACAAGATCGCACTGGATCTGGCGCAAAGCAAAATTGCCACGCAGACCGAAACCTTAAAGCGGATCGACGCGCAGACCACGGCAGCCAAGGCCGCAGTCGAGCAGGCTCAGGCGCAAAAGGATGCAAAACAGGCCGCCTTGCGCAATGTCCAGACCGTGGATGACCGGACCCGCAACCTCGCCGGGTCCAAAGCCGTCGCGCAGGCGCAGGTTGATACGGCGGATGCCGCGCTCGACCAAGCCAAGGCCGACCTTGCGGGTGCTGTGGCGCAAATTGCCAGTGCTGAGGCGAGCGTCGCTGTCATCCAAGCCGACTACGCGGAAACCCAAAGCGGTCTGCGGGCGCTTGATCTGGCCGTTCAGCAGGCGCAGCGCAATCTGGACCTGACCCAACTGCGCGCGCCCTATGCGGGCATCATCACCCATCTGACCCCTCAGCGGGGCGATCTGGTCAGCCCCGGCCAAATCCTGGGCGCGATTGTGCCGACCGATCAGTTGTATGTTGAGGCGAATTTCAAAGAGACCCAGCTTGGCGGGATCAGCGCAGGAGCCACCGCAAAAATCACGGTTGACGGGATTTCGGGGCAAAAATTCACCGGCACCGTCACTTCGATTTCGCCGGCAACCGGGGCGATGTTTTCGCTGTTGCCGCCGCAAAACGCTACCGGCAATTTCACCAAGGTCGTGCAACGGTTTCCGGTTCGGATCAGCCTGCCCGCCGCCGTTCTGGCCAGCGGTCAGATGCGCGCCGGGTTGAGCGTTGTGGTCGAAGTGGACAGCCGCACCGCCGGCAAATAGGGGCGGATCATGGCGCGTCCCGAACCCGTCACCTCGATCAGCCCACGCCGGGTTTTCGCTTTTCTGGCGATGGTCTTTGGCATGTTCATGGCGATTCTGGATATCCAGGTCGTCTCAGCCTCGCTCGCCGAGATTCAGGCGGGGCTCAGTGCGAGTGCGTCCGAGATTTCATGGGTGCAAACCGCCTATCTGATTGCCGAGGTGGTGATGATCCCGCTTTCTGGCTTTCTAAGCCGGGTGCTGTCGACCCGGCTGTTGTTCGCCATTTCGGCGTCGGGCTTCACGGTGGCCAGTTTCCTGTGTGCCACCGCCACCAACCTTGATCAGATGATTGTCTACCGCACACTGCAAGGGTTTTTGGGCGGCGGGATGATCCCCAGCGTGTTCACGGCAGCCTTCACGATCTTTCCGAAGTCAAAGCAGGCCATCGTCTCGCCGATGATCGGGTTGGTGGCGACACTGGCGCCGACGATCGGGCCGACGATTGGCGGATATTTGAGCCATACGTTGTCGTGGCACTGGTTGTTCCTTGTGAACGTGCCGCCGGGTATTGCAGTGGCCGTGGCGACCTGGGTGCTGATCGACTTTGACAAGCCGAACTTCGCCTTGTTCCGCAAGTTTGACTGGACCGGACTGGTTGCGATGATCGCGTTTCTGGGGTCGTTTCAGTATGTGCTGGAGGAAGGCCCCGGCAACGACTGGCTGAATGACCCGACCGTGTTTGGCTTCTCGATGGTGCTCGTCGCGGGGGCGCTGGCGTTCTTTTGGCGGGCGTTCACGGTAGAGGAGCCGGTGGTAGACCTGCGCGCCTTCAAGGATGTGAACTTCGCCTTTGGCTCGCTGTTTTCGTTCGTAATGGGTTCGGGGCTCTATGGGCTGACCTATTTGTACCCGCTGTATCTGGGGCAAATCCGGGGTTATGACAGCCTGATGATCGGGAAAACCATGTTTGTGAGCGGGTTGGCGATGTTCTTCACCGCACCTTTTGCCGGCATTCTGGCGCGCAAGGTCGATATGCGGATCATGATCATGGTGGGGTTCCTGGGCTTTGCATTCAGCAGCTGGATGCTGACCGGGATCACGGCAGACTGGGATTTCCGCGAATTGTTGCTGCCGCAAATCCTGCGCGGGGTGTCCTTGATGCTGTGCATGGTGACGATCAACAATCTGGCTTTGGGCACCTTGCCGCCAGAGCGGATGAAGAATGCCTCGGGCCTCTTCAACCTCACGCGCAACCTGGGCGGGGCGGTGGGACTGGCGCTGATCAATACGGTGATGGTGCAGCGCGGGCATTTGCACTACGCAAGGCTCGCCGATGACGTCAGTTGGACCAACCCGCAGGCGCTACGTCAGTTGTCTACAATGGCCCAAGGGCTTGCGGCCAAGGGGCTGGACGGACCCACAGCGGCCCTGTCGCAAATGGTGGCCCGGGTGATGCAACAGGCGCGCATGCTGTCGTTCATCGACGTGTTCTACCTGTTGGCGGTTCTTTTCGCCTCACTCGCGGGTTTTGCGCTGCTGATGCGCAAGCCGGGCGGGCCAGCGGCTGCGGCGCATTGACCCGTTAGCCCCGGATCCAGCACACACTTGACCGCAATACTGAGCCAACACCCGCTTAAGCCCAGTGGGGCCGTCGGCAGCAATTTCGACCTATAAGGGTGTTTGCGTGCCTAACCGCGCGTTCTGTGATACACGACCTTTTAGATCCGCACATTGGAGGGCGACATGTACCGCACTATCCTTTTGGCCTATGACGGTTCGCGTGAGGGGCGGTTGGCCCTGCGTGAGGGTGCGCTGTTGGCGCAGACCTGCAACGCACGAGTGGTGCTGATGGCTGTGGTGGAGCCTTCGGTCGGCTATGGCATGGCGATTGACCCCGCCGTAGCCTACCTTCCGCCAGAGCGCACCGAAGATTTCCAGAATATTCTGGACGAAGGCGTCGCCCGGCTGAACCGCATGGGTCTGACTCCGGAGGCAAGGTTGGAGTCCGGCCTGCCGGTGGAACGGATCACGGCAGTGGCGGCCGAGATTTCCGCCGATCTGGTCGTTGTCGGGCATCAAAAACAAGGGGTTATGGCACGTTGGCTGTTGGGGTCCGTGACAGCCTCACTGAGCGACAGCTTGTCATGCAGCCTGTTGGTGGCCCGGACCGAGGTGTCTGACGACGCGCTTTTCGCCCAAAACGCGGCCACAACTTCAAAGCCATAGGGCGCGCCACCCGCGGCAATGCCACGTCGCAAAACTAACGCCCTGTCCCCGAAACTTTTCGGTTCACCCCCCCGTTACTTCATCACGCGGTGTAACGGCGGGAAACCCGAATTCAATTTCAAATGGCGCTTAACGAGCGATGGGGAGAGACAGAATGGCCTTTCAAAAACTTCATTGGGCACTGGCAGCGGGCCTGACCTGCGTGGCAGCCCCCGCTTTGGCCCATACCGGGCAGGATATCAGCGGGTTTGAGGCGGGGCTAAGGCATCCGTTCGGCGGGTTGGATCACGTGGCTGCGATGGTGGCAGTCGGGTTGTGGGGCGGTATTCTGGGCAAGCCCGCGTTGTGGCTGCTGCCGATCACCTTCCCGCTGATGATGGTGGTAGGTGCAGTGCTCGGTATCGAGGGCATTCCATTTTTGTCGGTTGAACTCGGGATTGCGGTGTCAGGCATCGTTTTGGGCGGCGTTGTCTTGTTTGCGATACGCCCGCCGTTGTGGCTTTCGATGGTAATTGTGGGCATCTTTGCGACATTTCACGGCTATGCCCATGGGGCAGAGCTGCCAAATTCAGCCAATCCGGTTGGCTATGCGGCGGGGTTTGTGCTGGCCACCAGCTCGTTGCACCTGATCGGCGTGGCAATAGGTCAGTTGTGGCAATGGAAAAACGGCAAGCTCGTGGTTCGGGCGTTCGGTGCAGCAATAGCGCTTGCCGGTGGTGCGTTCCTGACAGGTCTGGCATGAAATACCGCGTCAGCGCGCTTATTCTGGCGCTGACGCCGCAGGTTGCTTTGGCGCATGGCAGTCTGGCGGGCGGTGGCGGGTTTTATGCAGGGCTGGCGCATCCGTTCCTTGCGTGGGAGCATACGATCCTGTTGATTGGTCTTGGCTTGTCGTTGGGCAGTTTAAGGCGGATCGCTGCGCGCCTGCCGCTGGCAGCCCTGCTGTGTGGTCTGGTTGCGGGTTTGGCGCTTGCGCCGTTTTTTGGGGTTGCAGGCGCAGGCCCCGCAGTTCTGGTGCTGGCCGTGGTTGCGGGTGCGGCCGTTGTTCTTGCGCTCGATCTGCCGGTCGGCGTTCTGGCGCCACTCGCGTTGGCCACAGGTGCGGCCGTTGGGCTGGACACCGGGGTGCCGCCACCGCCCAACATGACCGCAGTTGAGGTGTACGCCCCCTATTTCGGTGTGGTGGTCGGGGTGTTTCTGATGGTGCTGAATGCCATGGCACTGGCATCTTTGGCCAACCGCCCGCCCTTTACCATTGCCGTCCGCATGGTGGGGTCCTGGATCATTGCGATTGCGCTGATGGTTCTGGCGCTGCATCTGCGTCAGTTCACCGGCGCCACATGAGCGGCCTTGCCCTGTACCAGCGACCGGGCTTTCGGCTGGCTGCTACGGCGGTTTTGGCGCTGGCCCTGGTGGCGGGCATGGTCGCCCTGCAAACGCCCACGTCCTCCGCGCGTCACACCGGGCCGCGTGACCCTGCCGAAGTTGTGGCGACCCTGCATACCGGGGGGAGGAGTTATCCTGCCGCCCTGCGCGACCTCTTGAAAGCCGCCCGCGCCGCACCGGATGACCTGGTTGCAGCGAAAGCCGCCTCGCGCGCCCTGATCAACCAGGGGCGGGCTGCGGGTGACGGCAGGTTGGTCGGCGCATCACTGGGGTTGCTGCGACCCTTTATGGCCAGTCAGGATGCTGAGGTCCTGACCCTCGCTGCGACCGCGCGGCAGTATCAGCACGACTTTCCCGGCGCGCTTACGCTTCTGGATCAGGCGATTGCGCTGGACCCCAGGGATGCCAATTCCCTGCTGATCCGCGCCACCATTCACATTGTGCGCGGCGAGTTTGCGGCGGCCAAGACCGATTGCCGGCGCATCGCTGGCTTGCCCCGGCCCGATCTGGGGTATTTATGTGCTGCCACGGCGGAAACTTTGACCGCGAAAGCGCCTGCGATCGCCAAAAAGCTGGCGGTGCTGTCGGGCCAGCCGCAAATCTTTGATCCGGCCCTGCGGCCCTATGCGTTGAGCCTGATCGGGGAGATTGCGGCACTTCAGGGTCAGGCCGATGTGGCCGGAGCTCAATTCACCGAACTTCTGACGCTGGATCCGGGTGACATTCGGGTGCGGCTGATGCTCGCCGACCTTTGGCTGCAAGCTGCCAAACCGGCGGAGGTTCTGACCCTGCTCGCCCCCGCCCCCGATGTCGATGGCGTGCTGATCCGCCGGTATCTCGCCGCCAGCGCGCTGAAGCAGGCGGACGTGGCGGACACTGCCAAGGCCGAGTTGGAAAAACGCTTCCGGCTGAACCTTGACCTTGGCCTGACCGCCCATGCGCGGGAAGAGGCGCAGTATTTCCTCTATGTCGCACCTAACCCCGCGCTGGCCTTGGCGCGGGCTGAGATCAACTGGGGCCTGCAGCATGAAATCGACGACCTGCGCCTGCTGATCAATGCGGCGGTGGCGGCGGGGAAACCTGCCGCTGCGGCCCCGGCGCTGCACTGGATGGCGGAGACGGCCATTGTGGTCCCCACGCTGATCATCCCCGACGCCGTGCGCGAGGCGGCACAATGATCCGGATCCTAGTCTTGGTTCTGCTGCTGCTGGCTGGTGCGGTGCAGGCGCACGAAACCACCCGGTCCTATGTCACCCTGACCCGCACCGGTCCCGCCATCGACCTTGGCATCCGCGTGGCGTTCCGCGACATCGAGGTTGCGGTCTGGATGGACGAGGATCTGGATGGCAAGATCACCTGGGGCGAAACCGAACGCCGGCTGGCGGCGGTCAGCGCCTATGTCGCTGCAGGCCTGACGCTGGAGGCCGGCGGGCCCTGTACGCTGACCCAAAACACTGCGGACAATTCCACCAGCGGCGGCATAGACTACCTCGATCTGGGTTTTAGCGGCATCTGCCCCAGTGCGACGGCCGCGTTGACCATCGCCACCCGGCTGTTCACCGAGATTGACCCCGACCACCGGATGTTTGTGCAATCGGCGATGAGCGGGGTCAGCACATCAACGCTACTGAGCCGGGCAGACCCATCGGTCACCCTGTCTGGCGATAGCGGTGGGGCGCTGGCGTCGTTTGTCAGCTATTTCCGGGCGGGGGTCGAACATTTGCTGGCAGGTGCGGACCACATGCTGTTCCTGATGATGCTGATCCTGCCTGCCGTCTGCGCGCCGGGGTCGGCCAAGACCGCTGGCCTGCGGGTGCTGACCGCCGTGACCGGCTTCACCCTTGCCCATGCCGTCACCCTGACCGCTGCGACCACGCAACTGCTGCGCCCGCCGCCGGATGTGATCAACGCGCTGATAGCGCTGTCGATTGCCATTACGGCGGCGGATAACATCCGGCCCTTCATCCCCGCCCCGCGCGCCGCTGTGGCTGCGTTCTTCGGCATCATCCACGGCTTTGGCTTTGCGACCGCACTGGGGGCGTTGCAACTGACCGGCGGCAGTTTTGTGCTGGCGCTGGTCGGGTTCAACCTGGGGATCGAGGCGGCGCAGATCGGCCTGGTACTGGTCACGATGCCTGCACTTTACATGCTGGCGGGCGGACGGGCCATGCTATGGGGCGGCAGCGCATTGGCTGGGGTATTGGCCCTGTGGTGGTTCTGGCTGCGCCTGATGCCGTTTTTTCCGACGTGACGGCTCCTCGGTTGTTGTTGCTTCTGCCGAGCCTGCGGGCTTGGATCATCTGATCGACTTGTCGTCGAGAGAGCGACCTGTTTTGCAAGGAGTGCGGTCCGCTGATCGCTAATCTTCAGGCGCAGCGAAACGCGCTATGCCCGAAAGTTGGGGACGGTCTGATCCGGCGGCTTTGGTTTCGGGCTTTGCTCCGGCGCGGAACTTAATCCCATCGATGATCTCGGGCAG
>JAYTQA010000282.1:0-22113 GCA_043746955.1 bacterium
CGTTGCCGCTTTGACACGCAAGACCAAGTCGCCCGGCTTGGTTACCGGATCGGCAGCCTGGCCTAGTTGTATCCGGTTCGGCGCTTCCAGAATCGCTGCCTTCACTACAGCCTCCTCAATGAACAAAGGTTTCCGGCAGGTTACACATATACAATGAAAATGAGCAAATGAAATATGTGCAAAACATTTGTTTAGTGCAAAAATGGGAGGTTTGGCGAGGAAAGCCGGTACATTCGCGCCACTCCGCGTAAACATTGTATTTGACAAAGTATCAAATGTTCATCTAAGCCTAAGCCAGATCGCTGCGGGGGGCCAGTATGCGTTATGACTATGTAGCCGATGGATTCTACACCTTTGACTGTCTTGGCTGGCCTATTTCACAGATTCCAGCCGGAGGCGGCACGGTTTTCATCGAGGATCTCACCATGGCCGTCTCTGGTGCCGCTGGCACGGCGGCGATTGCTGCGGCCAAACTGGGGCTGAAAACCCTGGCGGTCGGCGGCTATGGCCGGGATATGATGGGCGACTGGGCAGTGGCGCGGTTGCAAAGCTTCGGCGTCGACACCTCGGGGCTGCAGCGGCTGGAGGGAGTGCCCACCTCTTCCTCCATCGTGTTAACACGGGCCGATGGGTCGCGCCCGGCGCTGCATTTGAGGGGGGCCACCGGCCATTTCGTGGTGGATCCGGCCGACTTTGACGCGGTGACCGACACGCGGGTGTTCCATATGGGCGGCGTGGGTCTGATGGACGCGATGGACGGCGCGAAGAACGCGGCGCTGATGAAATTTGCCAAAGAGCGCGGCTGCGTCACGACAGTGGATATCTTTGCAGGCTCTGCCGCCGATCTGCCGGACGTGGATGCGGTGCTGCCCTACACCGACTATTTCATCCCGTCGGTCGAGGAAGCCCAGGCCCTCACCGGCATGACCGACCTTGACGACATGGGGCGCTTCTTTCTTGACCGTGGTGCCGGGGCCTGTGTGTTCACGCTGGGGGCTGACGGTGCCTATTACCGGGACCGGGCCGGGCTGAGCTTCCGCATCCCGGCCTATCAGATAGACGTGCGCTGCACCTGCGGCTGCGGTGATGTGTTCAATGCAGGCTTTGCTACCGGCATCCTGAACGGGATGAACCCGGAAGACACAGTCCGCCTGGCACAGGCTACCTCAGCGTTAAACGCCACCGGTCTGGGCAGTCAGGCCGGGGTCGTCTCCTTGCCTGATACCCTGGCTTTCATGCGCCAATGCGCGGTGAAAGCGGCCTAGACCGACGTCGGATGGAACCACACTTGCGATAGTTTGGCGGAACCCCCGTCATGCACAAAAGACCTGCAGACCAGACATTTGGCCACAATAGCCGATGGGGAAAGAATGACCGGAGACGAATTGACCGACGACGTTAAGACCCGGATCGCCTGGCTGTATTATGTCGAGGGGAAAACGCAGGACGAGGTCGCGAGCCTTGTCGGCATGAACCGCTCCCGAGTGTTGCGCATTCTTGCGGCGGCACGGCAAGACGGCACGGTGCAGATCCGTGTGACAACGCGCCTGTCGCATTGTGTCGAACTGGAACGCCGGCTGGAACAAAGGTGGAGCCTGACCCGCGCCATTGTTGTGCCCGAGCCGCAGGACCCCGCGCAATTGCGGGCCATCATCGGTGCCGAGGTCGGGGCCTATATGTCGCAGAACGTCACTGCGAACATGACGATCGGTCTGGGCTGGGGCAAGACGCTTAGCGGGGGTGTTTCAGCCATAACGCCCCGAGCGGCCAATGGCGTCCGCGTGCTGTCACTGCTGGGCGGCTTGACACGGGTGTCGGAGGTAAACCCCTCGGAATTCGCATGGCGGGTGGCCGACAGGCTGGGTGCCGAATGCTACATGCTGGCAGGCCCGGTCTATGCCCCCGACGCTCGCACGCGCGAGGCTCTGACCAGACATTCCGGCATTGCCGAGGTGTTCAATCGCGCCCGATCGCTGGACATGGCGGTTCTTTCAGCGGGTGATCTGTCGCCGCATTCGGTCTTTTCGGAATTCGGGCTGCTGACACGGGATGAAATCTCGTCACTAGAACGGGCCGGGGCGATCGGCGATGTGCTGTGTCACTTTGTCGACGCCGAGGGCAATCTGGTCGATCATCCGGTAAATGAACGGGTTTTGGCGGTGAACCCCCTTGACCTGCGCGGCACCCGCAGCATCGTTCTGGCCTCCGGCGGGTGGCCCAAGTTGACGGCGATCCGCGCCGGATTGAAATTGCTACGGCCGACCGTGCTGATCGTGAATGAACTGGTAGCCGAACGTCTCGCCGCTGAACCATAACCGCCTGTCTCAACGAGGAAACGGTTGTGTGCGATATAATGGCGTCTGGACCTGTCCCGGTTTCGTTCCCTTTCGCGGGCGCATCCCTGCCGCGTGATTCAGGGAAACCCACCGCGACCTGCGGACGCGGAGTCACTGGCCACGGTCGCAGCGGCCGCATCGCCACAGGTTGCAGCAGGCAGCATACAACTGACCAGCGCCGGTCCCGAACGGGCAGCCATGGCCAGCCCGGGACGACGGAGCGCTGAACGGGTAGGGGTTGCCTGTCGGGCAGCATTCGGGGGGCGCGTTGGTCGGGAAAGCAATACCTCGGCAGGTTTTCTGATCCACCTTAAGGCTTCAGCATCCGGTTCTCCGGCACCATGGCCTTGGTCTGGGCAATCTTGCGCAGCGTAGGGGCGAAGGGTACAAACCCTTGCCAGGCCACACTTGCCTGACAGGCAACCAGTTTCGCGGCGATGGTCAGAACCGTGGCGCTGCCATGCGGCCGACACCGATGATCCGCGTGCGGCTTGGCTCCCTCCTCAGTTCTGGGCCTTGTGGGTGAAGACCAGAATGGCCCCCGGATTGGCCACCTTGTCGCTGACCCCGCCTGCCACGACTTCGTGCAAACCACCGGGGTCGGTTGCCACATAAATCGTCTGGCCATCCGGGCTGACGGCCAGATCGCGGTAGCGGTTGTCAGTTTGGAAATAGCGCTCAATCGGCCCCACCACGCTTTGCCCGTCGGCCGCCAATGGCAACCGGTAGATCGACCCGCGTTTCAAGGCTGTCACCAGCAGTGCGTTGTCAAACCCGGGTATGCCGCCGGTGGCAGGCCGATAGGCCTCGATGCTGGACGCCGCAACTGTGGGCCAGCAGATGAAGTGCATATCGCCACATTTGGGGTCAGCAAAGTTCCAATCGCTCGGAACTGTGAACAAGGTGGCGATCGGCGGGGTAAACGGGCCTTTCCACGCGGTCTCATCCGCACGCGGGACAGCAGGGTCAATCGCGAGGTCGCTGAACTTGAGACTGGCGCAGGGCGTCGTGGCATCGGCCCAGCGGGCATACTGATAAGCCTTATCATCCTGAAACCCCGCGACATGCGGCCAGCCATAGTTGCCGCCGGATTTGAGGATATTTACTTCGTCATCGGTTTTTGGCCCCTGTTCGGACGCATAAAGCGTGCCATCCGGACCAAAGGAAATGCCCTGCATGTTGCGGTGGCCGTAGGTGAAGATATGGCTGTGCACGCCACCCAGTTCAGGGTTGTCATCGGGGATCGAGCCATCCAAATTCATCCGGAGCGATTTGCCCTGATAGGCGAAGTAATCCTTGGCAGCCATCTCGTCCACGGTCGGCAGCCGCTGCGCCTCGATCGGGATGCACCAGTTCGCGAGCTGGTCATTTCCGCGGTCGCCGATGGTATAATACAACATGCCATCCGGCCCGATCTTCATCCGCCCGGAATCATGGTCCGGCCCGGCAGGCAGCCCGTCGATCAGCGTGACCGGGTCAGACAGCAGACCTGTGGTGGCGTCATAACTCAGCCGGACAATCTTACCGTAAGTGTGCAAGTAGGGATTGGCGGGGTCTTTGGCCGCAGGGTCCGCGCGGCGGGTCAGATCGACATGGGTATAAGCGGTATAGACGAAATCATGGCCGGTGCCTTTGCTGAGCCCGGGGTCAAGCGCCAGACCTAACAATCCGTCCTGCCCGCTTTTCGCCACGACTTCGGCAATCGTGATGGCGGGAGTGACCGCGCCAGTCTTGGGGTTGATCCGGTCAATCCGGCCCGCCGTGCGTTCGGTAACCCACAGCATGTCATCGGGGCCCCAGGTGATTTCCCACGGGCCTTCCAGGCCTGACACCAGGACCGACTGATCGAACGCTACCTGTCCGGGCCTGACACTGTCGGGCGTATCCTGCGCCAATAGAGGCAACGGCAGAAGGGCTGCAATGGTCAGTGCGAAGAGACGTTTCATTGTGGAAATCTCCTTCTGTCAGGCCTGCGAGTTTGGGCAAGGCGCCGGCGCGTTCAATGGTTCAATGGCCCGGAAGTCCCCTAGTAGGGTCGGGTGCGGGCGATGGATCGCCCGGTTATGCCCGCTGCGCATGGATCGGCACCCGGTAAAGTGACGTGGTAGCGGTGACCAGCAAGCTTTGCCCGTCGTTGCCGCCAAAGGTCAGATTGGCCGCGCGTTCCGGCAACCTTAGCTTGCCGATCAACCTGCCATCCGGGCCGTGGCAGTGCACGCCGTCCTCAGTGGCGCACCACAGACGGCCCGCGCTGTCGATCCGCAGCCCGTCATACAGCTTCGCCGACTGATCGACCAAAACCTCGCCGCCCGCCAGACTGCCATCGGGCCCCACCGTGAAGCGCCTGATGTGGTTGGGGCCGTCTGGCACATGCGTGCTGCCGGTGTCCACGATGTAAAGCAGCGCCTCATCCGGCGAAAAGGCCAGCCCATTGGGCATAATCATATCCGTGGTCACCTGCGTGACTTCGCCCGTGGCGGGATCAGCGCGGTAGACATGGCAACCTTTCAGCACCCGTTCGCCCTCGTAGCCATTGGCACCCACGCCGTAGCTGGGGTCACTAAACCAGATAGTACCATCTGATTTGACGACCACATCATTCGGGGAGTTAAACCGTTTGCCGTGATAGGCCGTCGCCAGAACCGTGGTTTTGCCGTCTGCTTCGGTGCGGGCAATCCGGCGCAGGTTTTGTTCACAGGTCACCAGCCGCCCCTCGCGGTCAACCGTGTTGCCGTTCGCCGCCGCCGCCGGGTGGCGAAAGATCGACGCGGCATTGGTGGCCTCGTCCCACCGCCACATCACATCGTTCGGAATATCGGACCAGATAAGGTAACCCGCCGCAAACCAAGCAGGCCCTTCGGTCCAACGCCCGCCGGTCCAGATCCGTTCAGCCCGGCCGCCCGCCATAACACAGGCGTCAAAGCGCGAATCGAGCACCTGATATACCTGCCCCGCCAACGGCCCAAGCGGTTTAAGGGTGCTGCCACGCTCCATCGTTCACCCCTTTGGCGTCACGGGGTTCAGCTTGCGCCACGCCTCATATTCCCCGCGCGCATCGGCGTGCAGCGGGTAATAGCGTTGCAGGGCACCGCCCTTGGCCAGCATGATCTTGGAAAACTCTTCCCATTCATGGTGTTCCGAGGCGAGTTCAATCACCCGGTCGGCCAATCCAGCGGGCAGGCAGACCGCCCCGTCGTCATCGGCCACGATGATATCGCCCGGCATGACGGTGACGCCGCCGCAAGCGATGGGGCAGTTGAAGTCGAACGGCATAAGGCCAGTCTGGGTATGGAAATTCGGCGTCAATCCCCTGATCCACATCGGCATATCCAGTTCGACCTGGCCGGGATAATCGCGGATGCAGCCATCAATCACAATGCCAGCGCCGCCGCGACCCTTGAAATAGGTCATCATCATCTCGCCAAAGATGCCCGCCGTCATGTCGCCTCGGGCGTCCACCACCACGACATCGCCTTCTTGCACGTGATACAACACGTGGCGATGCAATTGCTTTTCGGGGTCATTGTATTCGCCGTCGCCGTAAAGATCCTCGCGCTTCGGCATGAACAACAAGGTCAGCGCCGGGCCGACCATGACCTTGCCTTTGTGCCAGGAAACCGGCCCCTGAATATGTGCGTTGCGGATGCCAAGATGGGTCAGGGTGCCCGCGACGGTGGCCGCTCCAATGTTCCGCAGCGCCTCAATCTGGCGCTTGGGCGGGCGGGTGATGTCTTTGGTCATGTTGTCCTACCAGTTGGTGACAGAGCCGTCTTGGCGTTTCAGATGCGGGGCTTCCCAGAACTTGAAGCTTTGCTGCTTGATCAAGGCTTCGTTGACCTCGACCCCCAACCCGGGTGCGTCGCTGACAACATAGACAGCATTTTCGATGCGGGGCTGAACCGGGAAGAATTCCACATTGTCAAAGCCCAGCTTTTCTGCCGGGGACGATCGGGTTTCCAGCCAGGAAAAGTTGGCAACCGCCGCGCAAAAATGCACGGTGGCTGCCGTGCAGACCGGCCCAAGTGGGTTGTGCGGCATCAGGTCGACATAGTGCGCTTCGGACCAGCCAGCGATCTTCATAGCCTCGGTCAGGCCGCCTACGTTGCAGATGTCGATGCGGTTGTACTGGTGGATGTCGCGTTCGATATAGGGCAGGAACTGCCATTTGGAGGCAAACTCCTCGCCAATCGCAAAGGGAATATTGGTCAGTTTACGCAAGGATTCATAGGCTTCGGGCGTCTCATCGCGGATCGGCTCTTCCAGGAAATCCAAGGTGCCACTGGGCATTTTCTGGCAGAAACTGGCGGCTTCGGCCACCGAAAGGCGGTGGTGATAGTCGATGCCCAACACCACCGCGTCACCCAACTCCTCCCGCGCGTTCACGCACCATTTTGCGGTGACCGGGATGCTTTCGCGCGGTTCGTAGCGGCCGCTGGATTGGTGATCGGCAGGCGAAAGGCGTATCGCGGTCCAGCCGTGTTCGATCAGCATTTTGGCTTGATCAATCATCTCTGGCCCCGGCGGTGCATCGGTGGAGGCGAAGGTCGGGATATGGTTGCGCTGTTTTCCACCCAAAAGTTGATAGACCGGCACACCCAACGCTTTGCCCTTGATGTCATAAAGGGCTACGTCGATGGCGGAAATCGCCGCCTGCAACACCCGGCCGCCTTCGAAATACTGACTGCGGTACATTTCTTGCCACAAAGCCCCAATCGCAAACGCATCACGCCCAATCAGGAACTGGGCGTAGTGCTCAATCGCCCCCATCACCGCCTTTTCGCGCCCCGACAGCCCGCTTTCGCCCCAGCCGAATATCCCTTCGTCCGTCTCGATCTTGACGAGCAGTTGGTTGCGGGTGCCAACCCAGATTGCATAGGGTGTGATATTGCGGATTTTCATGCTTCACCAGTTGGTTACAGAGCCATCACGGCGTTTCAGATGGGGGGCTTCCCAGAATTTGAAGCTTTCGCGGCTCAGCGCTGCTTCATCAATCTCAATCCCCAAACCCGGTGCGTCCGAAACTGGATAGACCGCACCTTGCAGACGCGGCTGACGGGTAAATACGTCGTCATTCAGCCCACCGCCGTAAAGGTCAGCGGGGTTTACACGGGTTTCCAACCACGAGAAGTTGGCCGTGGCCGCTGCCAGATGGATCGTAGCCGCCGTACACACCGGGCCAAGCGGGTTGTGCGGCATCAGGTCAACATAATGCGCCTCTGACCAGCCAGCGATCTTCATAGCTTCGGTAAAGCCGCCGACATTGCAAAGGTCCAGCCGGTTGAACTGGTGAATTCCACGTTCGATATAGGGCAGGAATTGCCATTTGCTGGCAAACTCTTCGCCAATTGCAAACGGTATGTCGGTCAGCTTGCGCAAAGCTTCATAGGCCTGCGGGGATTCATCGCGGATTGGTTCTTCGAGGAAGTCCAAGGTGCCGGTGGGCATTTTCTGGCAGAAACTCGCAGCCTCCGCGACTGACAAGCGGTGGTGCCAGTCGATGCCCAGAACCACAATGTCGCCCAAAGCCTGTCGAGCCTGCACACAGGCCCTGGCGGTCTTGGCGATATGTTCGCGGGGTTCAAAGATGCCATCTGAGTCAGTAAAATCGGGAAAGAACCGAATGCAGGTCCAGCCTGCCGCCAGCAGCGCCTGCGCCTGCTCGATCATGCCCGCAGCGTCTGGCGCGGTGGTCGAGGCGAAGGTCGGGATATGGTCGCGTTGCCTGCCGCCCAGCAGGTCATAAACCGGCACACCCAAAGCCTTGCCCTTGATGTCATGCAACGCGATGTCGATGGCAGAAATTGCGGCCTGCAAAACACGACCGCCCTCGAAGTACTGGCTGCGGTACATTTCCTGCCACAACGCGCCGGTCTGGAACGGATCACGACCGCGCAGAAACTCGGCAAAGTGCTGAACGGCGCCCACCACGGCCAATTCGCGGCCTGACAATCCGCTTTCGCCCCAACCAAAGATGCCCTCATCCGTCTCGACCTTGACCAGCAGCTGATTGCGGTGACCGATCCAGACTGGGAAAGCAGTGACGCCAGTGATCTTCAACTTACCAACTCCACATCGTGCCGTCTTCGGCACGGGCGACCGGCAGATAGGCTTGCTTGTAAGGATGTTTGGCCGCGACCTTTTCATCAATATCTACACCGTGGCCGATGGCTTCACCGGTCACCAGATAGCCGCCGTCCTGCTGCCAGCTGTGCGGGAACATCTCATGCGTCGCATCCGTATAGCCAGAATATTCCTGAATGCCAAAATTCGGCACCCAGCGGTCGACATGCACGTTGGCCCCCATCGCCACGGGCGACACGTCCATTGGCCCATGGCAGGCCGAGCGCACGTGATAGACCGAAGCGAAATCGAAAATCCGCCGCAGCCCGGTGACACCGCCGGCATGGACCGAGGTGACGCGGATATAGTCGATCAGCTGTTCGGAAATCAGCTTTTCGCAGTCCCAGATCGTGTTGAACACCTCACCTAAGGCAATCGGCGTGGTGGTGTGCTGGCGGATCAGGCGATAGCCCTCCTGCAATTCGGCAGGCACCGGGTCTTCCAGCCAGAACAGACGGTACGGTTCGAGATCTTTCCCCAATCGCGCGGCCTCAATCGGGGTCAGGCGATGGTGGGTGTCGTGCAGCAAATGCACGTCCCAGCCCACAGCATCGCGCAGGCGTTCAAACAGTTTCGGGATCAGCGGCAGGTATTTGTGGGTCGCCCACACCTCCTCCACCGGACGCACTTGCACCATGCCGCCGGTCGACTGATCGGTCGACGGGCCGGTGCCATAAATCGGCGGCAGACCGGGGATCGAGACTTGTGCCCGGATCGCCACATGCCCCGCTTCGCGCTTGGCAATAACGCCCTCGACGGTTTCTTCAATCGTCATGCCGCCGACATGTTGATAGATCATCACCCGGTCACGCGACGCCCCGCCCAACAGTTGATAGAGCGGCATGTTGGCCGCTTTGGCCTTGATGTCCCACAGCGCAATATCAATGCCAGAGATTGCGGCCATGGTGATCGGCCCGCGCCGCCAGTAGGCCCCCTTGTACAGATACTGCCAGATATCCTCGATCCGCATCGGGTCGCGGCCAATCAGGATCGGGATGACATGCTCTTCCAGATAGGCCACCACCGCCTTTTCGCGGCCATTCACCGTGGCGTCGCCCACCCCATAAAGCCCGTCATCCGTGATCACCTTGACTGTCACGAAATTCCGGCCCGGAGAGGCCACGATCACCCGTATCTCTTTGATTTTCATTTGATCCTCACCCTTAGGGGTTTTCGCCAAAATAGCTGGAGCCCGGTTTCAGATGCGCCTTGGCCACACCTTCGTTCAGGGTCAGGCCATGGCCGGGTTTGTTGTTGAGCGCGATAAACCCGTCTTTGATCGGTGAACCGCCCTCAACCAGATCGCCCCACCACTTCACATCATGGGCGTGGTATTCCATCACCAGATAGTTGCTGATCGCCGCACAGACATGACCGGCGGCCACGGTGCCAATCGGGCTTGCCACATTATGCGGGGCCATCGGAATGTAATACAGGTTGGCGTGATCGGCGACCTTCTTGAACTCCAGCAAGCCGCCCATTTTCGGGATGTCGGGCGTGATGATCCGGACCGCCTGCTTTTCGATCAACTCGCGGTAGCCTTGGTGCAGGTACAGATTTTCACCAGTGCAGGTGGGGGTTTTGGTGGAATGGGTGACAAACCGCTGCGCTTCGATGTTGTGCGGCGGCACCGGGTCTTCCAGCCACAATAGGTCCAAAGGCTCCAGCGCCTGTGCCAGTTTGATCGCATCATTCACGCCGAATTTCCAATGGGCATCCATCGCCACCATAATCTCTGGCCCCACGGCGTTGCGCACGGCGGTCGCCACCGCCACCATCCATGCCAACTCCTGGCTGCCGATCAGCCGGTTGAACGGCTCAACCCACTGGCGGCGCGAATGGTCATTGTCGGTCAGGTCAAGGGTAAAGGGATTCTGGTTGTCCAGATCGAATTTGATCGCGGTAAAACCTGCCGCCACCACCTCTTGGGCACGAAGGGCATAGTCGGCGGGGTCAGGCGTATCGCCGTCATGGCAATCGGCATAGATGCGGATTTTCTCGCGGAAGCGGCCGCCGAAGAAGGTGGAAATTGGTAAATTGTGCGCCCGTCCCATCAAATCCCACAGGGCAATTTCAATGCCGGACATCGCCGTCACCGTCACGCCACCCTGTGAGCCTTCGCCGGACAGGGAGCGTTCCAAGATGAACATGAGGCGGGCAATGTTGGTCGGGTCTTGGCCCAGTAGTAATGGTTTGGCACGGTGCACCAGTTCGGCCACGCCCGCGCCCCAATAGGCCTCACCCAAACCGGTGACGCCGGTATCGGTTTCAATCCGCACCAGCACCCAAGGGAAGTTGCCGGCAATCACGGCGGTCGCAACATTGGTGATTTTCACGGTGCTACCCCTCGCTTTCAAATGGCGTGTCATCGATGGGATGGGTCCAGCCCAGCAGACGCCCAGCCTTGGCAGAGGTCATGAAACTCCATCGGCCTTGCGGGTTACCTTTGATCGGCACGCCGGGGAAATGTTGTGCGGACAGGTCGGAGGTAGGTCTGGAGTTGGCGGTATCGGACGCCACGATGTAAAATACTTCGTGCCCCTTCAGATCGGTTTGCACCGCCTTCAGGCAGGCGTCCGCAGCGGCATCGCGGCGGGTATAGGCCCACAGGTGTTTGTTTGGGTTCCACGCCAAATCGGAATAATGTTTGGCGGCATAGGCCCGGTCCGGCAAAACCCAGTGAAACCGCAAAGAGGCGATGCTGATCGCGTCATAGCGCCGTGCAAGCGCATCGGCCTGTTGTTCGCAAATCCATTTCGACAGGGAATAGGGATCCTCGGCGTAGTTGGGATGATCTTCGTCAATCGGGAAATAGTCATACCTCGGCTTTCGGCTGTAGGCTTGGCCGATGGCGTTGACGCTGCTGGCTTGACAAATGCGCAGGATGCCACATTCGACCGCCGCACGCATTGCATTGTAGCTGCCCACCACGTTGTTGTTGTGCACGACGTGGTTGGGGTCTTTCATCGGATGCGGGATTGCGGCCATGTGGATCATCGAGTCGCATCCGGCAAAGGCTGCCACCAGCGCGTCGTAGTCGGCCACGTCGGCCCGCACATAGACAACCCCGTCCAACCGCTCCGACGGGGCCAGCCGGTCAATGCTGACGATGCTGTGACCTAAGGCCACACCCCTATCGGTGATCGCCTGCCCGATCCCGCCGCTGCCGCCTGTGACTGCTATTTTCATCTGTCAACCCGCGTAAACCGCCTGCCGCAAACCCCGGATATAGCCGATGGCGTACAAGCGCCCGAAACTGGAATATCCTGCATTGGCGTTGCTATCGCCCTCCACCGTCGGCACATGGTCCGGCCGCAAGACGCCATCAAAGCCGATGTCGCGGTAGGCTTTCATGCAGGCCAGCATGTCGGTCTGGCCGGCGTCATGCCAGGTCTCTTCAAACTTGGACGGCACGCCGCGCACATCGCGAAAGTGCACGAAGCTGATCTTCTTGCCAAAGCTGCGGATCGCTGCCGGCAGATCATCGGTCATCAAAGTGAAGTTGCCCTGACAGAGCGTGATCGTGTTGGCAGGACTATCGGCCAATTCCATCAGCCGCCGGTAATTCGCCACCGACCGCATGATCCGCCCGACGCCACGAATCGGCGACAAAGGCGGGTCATCCGGGTGCATCGACAGTTTGACGCCAGCCTTTTCCGCCACGGGCAGGACCTTTTTCAGGAAATACTCCAGATTGACCCAAAGTGCTGCTTCGTCAATCGGCGGTTCCTGCGTCAGATCTGCGGGGACGTCGTTCAGATCAAAACTTGTCACCACCGACCCGCCCCGGGACGGGGTGGCCATATTGGTGCGGACCCAGTTGAAATCGGTCATCCATTCATAGCACCAGACCGGAATTCCCAGCTTTCCCATATTCTCGACCAGGGTGCAGACGGTAGCAATTTCGGCGTCGCGCCCCGGCAAACCGCGCTTGGTCTTGTTCAAGGGCGGACGCGCCTCGATCACCGCAAGCTGGAAACCGCCCGCCTCATAACCCGCCTTCATCCGCGTCAGCGCCGCCAGATCACAGGGGCCCTCGCCGGCGCGCAGGCTGTCAAACGGCAACCCACCGACCGCCAGATCGATTCCGGCTTGTTTGGCGAGCTTCCACAAAGGTGTCGGCGTGGGCGGGATGAATTCGGCAATTTCCAGCATGATCAGGCCTCCATCTCGGCGCGCACCGGCAGCAATTCGGTCAGACGCTCGGCAGCTATCGCAGGGTGGCCCGCGTGCAGATAGCAAGCGGCGGCCTGGGTGGCGGCAATCTGGAACAACGGTGGTTGCGTTTTGCACTGGTCCATCGCCATCGGACACCGGCTGCGAAACGGACAACCTTCGGTGCTGCCGCCCGCCTCGCGCGCCTTGATTGTGTCGGTCCCCCAGCGTTGATCTAACGTTGGCCACGGGATGCTGTCTACCAACAGCCGCGTGTAGGGGTGCTGCGGCGATTTGATCACCCGGTCAACGTCGCCCGCCTCCATCACGCCGCCGCGGTACAGCACGATGATCGACTTGGCGATGTGATAGGCGGTGGTCAGGTCATGGGTGATATAGATGATCGACACACGATAATCGCGCTGCAAATTCCGCAGCGTTTCCAAGATGCTGGCCCGGAGTGAGGCATCGACCATCGACACCGGCTCATCGGCTATCAGCAGTCTAGGCTTAAGCAGCAAGGCGCGCGCCACGTTGATCCGCTGTCGCTGTCCGCCCGACAACTGGTGCGGAAAACGGCCCAGAACATCCTCGGGGCGCAGGCCTACGGCGGTCAAAGCCTCGTCCATCTTGTCGCGCCCATCGCGGGCGGTTTTCGCCAGTTTGAATTGCTTGATCGGCACACTCAGCAGATGATCTACTGTGTAAAATGGGTTGAACACCGCAAACGGGTCTTGAAACACTGCCTGCACTTCACGGCGAAACGCCATGCGGTCATCGCCCCGCAGGGTTGTGATGTCCTGACCGCGATAGATAATTTGGCCGGTGGTGGGCGCAATAAAGCCCAACAGCAACATCGCCAGCGTGGTTTTACCCGACCCGCTTTCGCCTGCGACGGTCAGGATCGTCGGTTCTTCTTCCTGCAGCGTCAGAGTGATGTCCTGCAAGGCCGCAGTCGATTTGGCGTTGATCAACCCGCGTGTGTAGGTTTTTGATACGTGGCGCAATTCCAGAAGGTTGGCCATCTAAGCCTCCGCATCATAGAGGTGGCAGGTCACCAACCGGTTGTCGCGTACGATCCGGGTGACCGGCCGTGTGGTTTTGCAGACCTCCATCACTTTGTCGCAGCGCGGATGGAACGCGCAGCCACCGGGCAAGCGCAACAGCGACGGCGCAAGACCAGGGATGCCCTGAAACACGCCCTTGTTTTCAAGGTTCGGCAGGCTGGAAATCAGGGCTGTGGCGTAGGGATGCACCGGGCTGGTGAACATTTCCCGCACCGTCGAAACCTCTACCAGCCGGCCCGAATACATCACGGCCACGCGGTCGACAAACTGCGCCATCAGGCCCATGTCATGGCCGATTAGAATGACAGCGGCGTTGATCTGATCTTTGACCCGGTCGATGGTTTCCATCACCTGTCGCTGAGTTACGACGTCAAGGGCCGAGGTCGGCTCGTCCGCGATAATCACCTTCGGCTGCAACAGGATGCCGATGGCGATGCAGACCCGCTGCTTCATGCCACCGCTAAGTTCGTGCGGGTACATGCGGAAGACGGCCGGATCGAGGTCCACTGATTTCAGCGCGGTGACGCACCGCTCTTCCACCTGCGCCCGGCTGTCGGTGAGACCGTGCGACCGGATCGCATCCACCAATTGGCTGCCGATCCGCGTCACCGGGTTCAGCGAATTCATCGCACCTTGCGGGATGTAGGCGATTTTGCTGAGCCGGGCCTGCCGCATCTGTTCTTCATCCAACGCCATCAGGTCAACGTCGCCGATGATCACCCTGCCGCCTTCGATCCGGCCGGGCGGTTTGATCATCCGCATCATCGCCAGTGCCAGCGTGCTTTTGCCTGAGCCGCTTTCACCCACCATGCCGAGCTTTTCACCGGCCTTCAGGCTGAAGCTCACGTCATCCAACGCCTTGGCGCGGCCCGCATCGGTGTAATAGGTTACCTCTAGATTATGCACACTCAGGACCGGCTTTTCGACTTCTGCAGAATTCATGCTGTTATTCCGACCTGCGCACGCGAGGATTGGCAAGCTCATCAAGCCCCATGTTGATCAGCGCCAACGACCCCAAAATCAGAACCATCGCCACGGCAGGTTCAATCGGCCACCACCACCAGCCGTTGAAGAAGGCGCCCTGGCCTTGGGCCGACCAGATGATGTTGCCCAACAAGGGTTCGCGCAGCGGGCCAAGGCCCAGAACGGCAAGGTAGAACGAGGCGAACACCGCCTGAAACACCTGCACGACAAAGGCTGCAGCAATGAAGGGGAGCAGGTTGGGCATGATCTCTTTGAAGATGATGCCCATCGACCCCACGCCTGACAGCTTGGCCACTGAAACGAATTGCCGCTCTTTCATTGTCAGGACCTGGCTGCGTACCACCAGCGTTGTGCCCATCCATCCCAACATCACGATGATCAGCGCCATCACCATGATGGTGACATCGCGTTTGTCCAGCGTGCCCGCCACCACCACCTGTATAAGCAGCACCGGTATAGGCGTCAGAATCTGGCACACCGTTTTGATGACCACGTCGATCCAGCCGCCGAAATAGGCCGAGACAAAGCCAAGGCAGACGCCGATCACGGTGCCAATGCCGCCAGCGACCAGCCCGATTGCCGCCGTTTGCCACATGCCGACGACCATTGCCGCCAACAGATCGCGGCCAAAGAAATCGGTGCCAAGCAAGTATTTCAGGCTGGGCGGTTTTCGGGCCGGCGCTGAAAGCGGATAGGCGTGTTTGGGATTGATTGTCATGAACCCGATCACCGTGAACCCAATCAGAAACAGCAGGACTGCCAGCCCGATGGCGAGACTTTTGTTGCGCCGGACGTAGCGCATGACCAACCAGAACCGGCTGGGCCGCGCTAACATCGACAGGGTTGCCTCTGTCACGGTCCCGCTCTCCTACTGATTGCGAATTCTGGGGTCGAGGAGCGGGTACAGAAACTCCATCAAGACCATCAGTGTGGCGACTGCGGCGGTGATGAACAGCACGATGCCATAGATGACAGGAAAGTCGTTCGACCGGATGGCACTGTTCAACGCCTGGCCGATGCCAGGCAGGCCGAACAACCCTTCCACCACGATGGCGGAGGTCACAACCGTTCCAAGCGCCAGTGCAAGGCCAGTAGCCTGCGGCAAAAGCGTATTGCGCAGGTAGTAGTCGCGAAAGATCACCCCCGCGGTCAGCCCTTTGTGTTCGGCAAAGTTCACATAATCCTCACCCTGAATGGTGATCCCCATGCCCCGCATCGACAAGACCCAGCCGCCGACCGACCCCAGGATCAGCGAAAGTGCCGGAAGAATCTGGTGTGCCAACAAATCCAGGATGAAGCTCAGCGATCCATCGGGCACGGTCCCGATCGAATAAGCCCCGCCCAACGGCAGCAGTTTCAGGCGGAAGCCGATGAAGAACAGCAAAAGTACGCCCATGATCACTGGCGGCACCCCGGTCAGTAACACAAAGGGTGTGGCAATCGTGCGGACCCAGGTCGGGGCTTTGGGCCAGGCCGACAGCGCGCCCAACAGGTTGCCGATCAGGAAACTGATCACCGTCGTCACCAACAACAGCGAAAGGGTCCAGGGGATGGCCTGCATGATCACTTGGGTTACAGTCATCGGGTAGCGGTTCAGCGAATAGCCAAAATCCATGTGCAGGATGTTGCCAAGATAAAGCCGGTATTGATCCATCAACGGCGCATCCAGACCGAATTGCTTGGTGTAAGACGCGATGATCTTTTCCAGATCGGCGGGGGCAAAGCCGCCGGTGCGCGACAGTTCGGCGAAGCGTTCCCGGATGGCGTTGGTCTTGGACAGGCGCGGTATGAAGAACACGATGGTCGATGCGGACCAGATCACAAGACACAAAAACAGTAGGCGGCGCACAATCAACCGCAGAATCATGGGCTTATTCCTGATAATCGGTCATGCAGCAGGGTGCGCGTGTGGCACGTGCACCCTGCTCTGTCACTTCGGTCAGGCCTTCTTCAGTGCACTGACCACTAGAAGTCCGGTCTCTGCCCAGAACGCGCCATTGGTCCCCATGGCCTTGTTGTCCTTGGTCGGCCAGTTGGTCCAATAGGTCTGGTTATAGGCGATCCGATGCAGCCATTGGATGATTGGCACGTCGATCTGTTCGGTCCAGTAGATCTCCAATGCCTTGACCGCATTGGCATGGAAATTCGGGTCATCCGACGCCAAAGGTGCCATCGCATCCACCGCCGCGTCAAATGCCGGGTTTTTGTAGCGCGAGAACCGGTTGCTTCCGGCGGTTGTGCCGATGGACGCACTGAATCGCCCGTGGAAAAGCTCGAACGCCGCATAGGGATCTTTCAAGCTGGCCCCATGTCCGAACATGTAAAGCCCCGGCACCCCGTCTGACATGTTCTGATAGGCGTTGGTCCCAAAGTTGACCGCCGCATCAAAACCAGCCGCCAGCAGGAATTCGACCAGAACCGGCACTATGTCGCTGTGGATGCCCTCAAAGCCGTTGATCGTACAATTGACCGTGGCCCCGTCCTTTTCCCACAGATCCTTGCCGTTCTTCTTGAAACCGGCATCGGTCATCAGCTTGGCACTGGCATCAAGGTCAAACAGCCCCGGTTTCAGCTTGGCCTCAAGCGCCTTGACCTCGGGCGTGTCGACGAAGGCCTGTAGCCCCGGGTACAGCGGGAACGGGTAGATCGTCGCGATCTTGGCCCCTTCGTACAGGGTGTCGTTGATCACATCGCGGTTGATCGCAAGGCTCATCGCCCGCCGCACCCTGGCATCGTTGTAAGGGGCAAGTTGCGTGTTCATCCACAGCGAATTCGGCCACCAGTCCAGATAGCCATAGGGCGAAGCGTCACCCGTGTGGGTCGTCACTTTCGCGTTCTGCTTCAGGATGTTGCCGATCACCGAACTGCGCATGTCCAGCGCGGAGTCCATCTCGTTGTTGACCAGCCTTTGGGCGACGGTGTCCATGTTCTGGCCAATCTGACCGCCGAGGTTGGCCACGATGATGCGTTTGACATCTGGTGCTTTGATCAAACCAGCGCCAACCGCCCACCAATCCTCGCGCAGGTTGTAAATCTTTTGCGTCGCGTCCCAGGCCACCAGACTGTATGGACCGGAATGCGGGATTTCGACGCCACCGGCATAGGCGTTGACATCGGGCTGCTTGTCGAAGGCATGGGCCGGAACAATTGGAATGCCGGTGTCGAACTTTTCGCACAACACTTCGAATTTGAAGCGCGGGGCAGGGATCTTGAACTTCACGTCCACCGTGTGACCATCAGAGGCAGCAACGCTGTCGACGAACTGGACGAATGCCGCGTGATAGGGCAGCTTTTCGTTCTTCATCTGGCCTTCAAAGGTAAAGACCACGTCTTTCGACGTTACCGGAGTTCCATCGCTCCACATCGCTTTCGGGTTCAGCTTGATTTGCAGTGCGGTAAAGTCTTTGGAGGTATATTCCATCGAAGCAGCGAGCCATGGGATATAGTCGTCCTTGAAAATCCCGAAGTACATCAAGGGCTCCCACATGAAGGCGTTGCCTTCCTGATGGGTGTAGCCCGGAACTGCCCATGGGTTGGTTACTCCGATCGGCGAGGTCATGGACCAGCCCAGAACCAGTTGTGCGGCGCGCGGAATCTCGGCCAGCGGTGTTGCGGGAACAATTGCTGCGGCTGGGGCTGCGGCGGTGTCGCCAAAGGCCGTCAGCGGCATTCCACCGGCGACCAAAGCGCCCGCCGCCGATGCCATCATGAATTGCCGCCGGTGCATCATAAATACCGCCGGAGGTATGTTCAACTTGTCTGCCATTCTCTTGTCCTCCCAGACTTTCTTGGTCGACGTCATCGAAATGTTTTCGGTCCGGGTGACAGGGCAGACGTCGACACGAAGGGTCGCAATCACTCGCATGGACACTGCCGGACTGTCAGGCAACGCCATCGCTGAAACACCTATTCAGACGGTCCTAACCGGCCCATGCGGATTCTCAGATGCCGCGTTTTGCACCGATATGCGAAGGTCAGCACGCCAGAATAGTCCTGTCAATCCTGATCCTGATCCGTTTTGTCATTTCTGAGAATTTTCAATCAAGCCGAAATCTGCCGCGCCCAATCCGCTGTGCGTGCCAAACCAAAGGCCGTCGGGGCCAGTGCGGGGGTGCGGTCATGGATGGTGATCCCCGCGCGCAGACCAAAGATGCGTTTGCCATAGCACAGCAGGTGGTCAAGCGACTGCATGGCGAAGGTGGCGCCCGGCAGAAACGCCGCATAGGCTGCCTGGGCTCCGGCTAGGTCCCCGGACTGCCACGCCTGCCAGCAGCGTGCAACACCGGGCAGCACGTCAGCGGCCACGATAAAGCCGGCAGCCCCGGCGGCCAGACAATCGGTCATCTCAAGCCCGCCCCGGCCGTTCAACACGGTCAGCCCGGAACCCGCCCGCGCTACCAGTGCGGCGAGATCAACGGCTGAGGTTTCGGCTTTGATGTGGGTGAAGCCCGCACACCGGGACTGCAGCCTGATGATATCATCCACTGACAACCCACGTCCCAGATACTGTGGTGCGTTCTGAATGGCGATGGGCAGGTTGGTATGGCTGGCCACCTGCACGAAGAATGCAGTTGGGTCGGTATTGTCTGCGGTGACCGTACCGGGCGGCTGCAAGATCAGCCAACTTGCACCCGCAACCTCGGCCACGCGCAACAGCGCCACCTGATCTGCCACGGTATTGCCTGAAATCGTGACCGACAGGGGCAGATCGCCGCAGTCTTGCGCCGCCCATTGGATGATATCGCAGCGCTCGTCAAAGCCCAGCTTGCCGACCTCGGTTGCAAGGCCCAACACGGTGACGCCAGTGGCCCCTTGAGCCCGGACATAGGCCACCTGCGCTGCCATCGCATCCCGGTCCAGACGGTCAGCGCCGTCGAACAAGGCATAAAGCACGGCATGAATACCTGGAAAGCGGGTCATAGATAGATCCCCTTTTGGTCAAACGTTTGGCAGAGGGTTGGGCAAAAGCCTACCACTCCGCTATCGACCCGTCTGCATGCCGCCACACCGGGGCGCGCCAGCGGTGCCCGGTCTTTGCCGCTTCAATGACCCGCGCCTCGTCCACCTCAATCCCAAGGCCAGGACCGTTGGGAATCTGCAAGTAGCCGTGGGTTAACGTGAAGCCGTGGCCCGGCAAGGTGTAGTCGGTCAGATCGCCGCCCTGATTGTAATGGATGCCAAGGCTTTGTTCCTGAATGCACGCGTTGTGGCAGACGGCATCGACCTGCAGACACGCGGCGAGGGCTATCGGCCCCAGCGGGCAATGCGGGGCCAAGGCTATGTCATAAGCCTCCGCCCAATGCGCAATGCGGATGGTTTCGGATATGCCGCCGACATGGGCTGGATCGGGGTTGATCACCTGCGCTGCCCGAAGTTCAAACACGCGTTTGAAATCGTACCGCGAGTGCAATCGTTCGCCGATGCACAGCGGGATCGAGGTCGCGCGCGACAGATCGGCCATGCTTTCGATCATCGTCGACACCACCGCGTCTTCCACAAAGATTGGCCGCAGCGGCTCCAGCTCTTTCAACAGAACGCGAGCCATCGGCAAATGCACCCGGCCATGAAAGTCAAAGGCCAGGTCCAGACTGGAACCCACAGCTGCACGCAGATCGAACAGCCGCAGCAAAATGGCATCAACCTTGGCGTAGGTGTCGATGATCTGTAATTCCTCACAGATGTTGAACTTGACCGCGTCAAACCCCCGATCGCGCTGGACGATCGCTCCCTCAATCAGGTCGGCAGGCCGGTCGCCACCGATCCAGCAATAGCTGCGGATGCGGTCGCGGACTGGACCGCCAAGAAGTTCATGGACCGGGACGCCCAAGGTTCGGCCTTTGATGTCCCACAGGGCCATGTCAATGCCCGAAATCGCGCTCATCAGCACCGGACCGCCGCGATAGCAGCCGTTGCGATAGAGCATCTGCCAGATATCCTCGATCCGCCTTGGGTCCAGACCAACCAGAACGTCCGCCAATTCAGCAATCTTGGTGGCCAGCGTTTCGGCATGGCCTTCCAGCACCGGCTCACCCCAGCCTGACACCCCTTCGTCGGTTTCCACCTTCAAAAACAGCCAACGGGGGGCAACGAGATAGGTTTTGAGCGCGGTGATTTTCATCGGTGACCTTTGCCGAACAGACTGCACCATGGGAGGTCAAAGCGTCAATCGGTTCGCCTCACCGCCAAGGATCGCCGCGATATATTCCCCGAAAAGTTCGCGTTCGGTGGTGATGTCCAGCTTGCGGTAAATGCTGAGGCGGTAGTTTTTGACGGTGCCCCGGCTGAGGTTCAGCTTCTTGGCGATCTCGATCGCGGGATAGCCTTGCAGTATCTTCAGGGCGACCTGTTGCTCGCGTTCCGTCAGCGGGGCGGACAACTGGTTGGGCAGTTCCAGCCCGCGGCGGGTCTGGGTTGGGTCGGTCGTCACCTCATCGCAATAGCCGTTCGGAGCCGGTCCGAAATCGGCCGGCAGTTGGGTGCGGCGCAGAATGAGATGGCCCGGCATGGTGACAATGCACGGGCCGCGCGCGGTCACGACGGCTAAAGCCTCAGCCACGGCGTGGTCCGCCTGGCCCGCGATCTGCGCCCAGGACTGCGTTTCAAACACGCTTAAGCCATTGTGGTCGACCAGCCGAAGCGGGCGCTGTTGTCCGATGGGCGAAGCTTCCGATAAAGCGCCCGAGGCGATGAACAGGCCAAGGTGCATGCGATGCAACGCTGACAATAGCGGGAACAGCAGGCGCGCATGCGCCATTTCTGCGGCCGTAAACGTGCCCGTCGCCCGATCCAGAATAAGCGTGGGCGAGGCGTCGCCGATGGCCGGCAGAAACACCGCGATCTCGTCGCTGATCGACATCGCCGACAGAAACTCGCGCGCGTAAAGACTTCGGCCAATCTTGGCATCCAGCGCGCGAAGGCGGAAAACGCCGGTCTCTCCGCCAGCCTTCCAGTGCCGGTAAAACGGGTCGAAAGCGTAGAAATGCCGGTAATAGGCCAGCGTCGACGCGTTGGGTTCTACACGAGGAATGATCAGATCCGGGGCCGCCGCCCGCGAATACCGCACCAAGGCTGCCAGATCATGTTGGGCGGCCAGCCCCAGAATATCCAGAAGCCGGTCATAAAAATCCGAAGCGCCCAGCCGGTCGACGGCTTTGGCGGTCAAAAGTGCGATATCTGGTCTGGCGCGTCTGATCGGCATTCCGTCGAAGTATCCCTGTTCACCACCGATAGGACGAAAAACCAGTGGCTCAAGTCAAGGCCGCTGCACGGCCGATGTGACCAACGGCACGGCTGCCACACCAACAGGCGAGGCGCATCCTCGACCCGGTATCGGGCTGATCCCGGGCTTGTCGAAAGAAAAATCCATGTCCGGCAAAGTGCGTGTGGGCGTCATAGGCCTTGGCAGCGTTTCTGAAAAGTACGTGCCCCATATCCGCAATTTCAATTTGGAG
>JAYTQA010000283.1:0-3502 GCA_043746955.1 bacterium
AAAACCTGCGGCGCAATCTCGCGCAGGGCCGCCAGCAGCGCATCCTTATCAACCGGCGCCACGCCCAAGCCCCGACGTAGCGCGTCATGGTGGCCGATCAACCGGTCGACCCGTGCGACCAGCGTCGCCTCATCGCCCAGATCCGCCACCCGGATCGCCCGCCGTCCGACCTTATCCTCATAGGCCGGGCCGATCCCGCGCCCGGTGGTGCCGATCTTGGCCACGCCAACCTGAGCCTCGCGCGCCCGGTCCAACTCGCCATGAACCGGCAGGATCAGCGAGGCATTCTCCGCCACCATCAGGTTTTCAGGCGAAATTTCCACCCCCTGGCCGCGCAGCTTGGCAATCTCGGTCACCAGATGCCACGGATCGACCACCACCCCATTGCCAATGACCGAAAGCTTGCCGCCCCGCACAATCCCGCTCGGCAGCAGGCTCAACTTGTAGACCTTGCCATCAATCACCAGAGTATGCCCGGCGTTGTGCCCGCCCTGAAACCGCGCGATCACATCGGCGCGCTCCGAGAGCCAGTCGACAATCTTGCCCTTGCCCTCGTCGCCCCACTGCGCGCCCACAACAACAACATTGGCCATGGCAGCCCTTTCGCATTCCGGAAAAACCGCCCGACCTATAGCGAGCCGTGGCGCCAAGCGAAACCGGAAAGTAAGGTGTGGATGCCCCGCTAAGCCCGACGTTTCCGGCGGGGTTAATCCCACCCCACGCCACGCCTCACCCGTAGGGCGGGGTTCACCCCGCCGCGCCCGCAGGTCGGGCTTCGCCCCGCCTCACCCGCAGTTCAGGCTTCACCCCGCCGCACCCGGTTAAGCCGGGGTCCAACCCTGCGCCGCGTTTGTCCGGCCGGCCAAACCTCGTCCAACCCTCAGATCACGCTTCACCCCGCTCCCTTCCGATCACCGTTACCCCCAATCACCACATCACCCCCTTGCACCTCAAACCCCCCGCAGCGCACAGTCAGCTTGTACAACCGTGGAGACGACCATGTTTTTATACCTCACCCTCGGCACCAATGACGCCGCCCGCGCCCGCCGCTTTTATGCCCCCACACTCGCGACAATCGGCCTGGTGCCGCTGCAGCCGGGCGCGGACGAATGCAGCTATGGCCCCCCCGGAGCCTCCGACCCGGTGCTTTACGTGGGCAAACCCTTTGACGGCCAGCCCGCGACCCGAGGCAACGGCACCATGCTGGCGCTGACCGCCGCAACCCGCGCCGCTGTCCACGCCTTCCACACCGCAGCCCTGGCACATGGCGGCACCGATGAAGGTGCGCCCGGCCTGCGTTATGCCGAGAATTTCTTCTCCTGCTACGTCCGCGACCCCGATGGCAACAAACTCTCCGCCGTCTGCAAAAAGCCGGAGTAGACCGAAAAATCCGCCAAAACCCCGCAAACCCCCAGCGCGCGTTGCGTTAACCCACTCGCCGCAGCGCGGTCTGTAGCTACAGAAAAACTACGGGAAAACGACGGATAAACGACGCAAAACATACGAGCCCAAAACCCCGGATTTCCCATATTAACCACGCGATTCCCCCCCGATTCGCGCCGCCTGCCACCGTTGCACTCGCCGCCCGCCCTGCCCTGCCGCCGCCATGCAACACCAAGGGCTTGCGGCCCCCCGCACTTGCCCCTAGATAGGCGCGTCACCGCAAAAGGCCGCCCTCCCATGGAAAACGTCATCCTCGCCATTCACCTCATTCTGGCGCTTTTGCTGATCGGGGTGGTCCTGTTGCAACGCTCCGAAGGCGGCGGGTTGGGCATGGGCAGCACCGGCGGCGTGGTGTCAGGCCGCTCGGCTGCTACCGCATTGGCCAAGGTCACTTGGGTATTTGCCGGGCTTTTCATCGCCACCTCGATCACCTTGACCGTGCTGTCCGCCAAAGACAGCGCCTCGTCCTCGGTGATCGACCAGATCGGCGGCACGCTTCCGACCTCGGCCGCACCCCCGGCCCCGGCCAGCAAAACCCCGCTGACAGCATTGCCGCCCGCGACAAAAGATGCGCCCGCCAGCCCGCCCAAAGCCCAAAACTGACCACAAGCCTTAGATTGTCCTTCCAAGCCATCGACAGCATCTAGCGGTCTGGTTGCGCATTGGGCAAAAATGCCCTATGTGTCAAATCCCGTGGTGCTGCGATTCCGCCTGATCAGAATCGCCTATTTCACGGGGGCCCCAATGGCACGCTACATCTTCATCACCGGCGGCGTGGTGTCCTCGCTCGGCAAGGGTCTGGCCTCGGCTGCCCTCGGCGCACTCCTCCAGGCCCGCGGCTACACCGTCCGCCTGCGCAAGCTTGACCCCTACCTCAACGTTGACCCCGGCACGATGTCGCCCTTTGAACATGGCGAGGTGTTCGTCACCGACGATGGCGCTGAAACCGACCTCGACCTTGGCCATTACGAACGCTTCACCGGGGTTTCGGCCCGCCAGACCGACAGCATCTCCTCCGGCCGGATCTATTCCAACGTGTTGGAGAAGGAACGGCGCGGCGATTACTTGGGCAAAACCATCCAGGTCATCCCGCATGTGACCAATGAAATCAAAGAGTTCCTGCGGATCGGCCAGGATGAGGTTGACTTCATGCTCTGCGAAATCGGCGGCACGGTCGGCGATATCGAGGGCCTGCCGTTCTTCGAATCCATCCGCCAATTCATCCACGAACGCCCGCGCGGCCAGTCGATCCTGATGCACCTGACCCTGCTGCCCTACCTCGCAGCCAGCGGAGAACTCAAAACCAAACCCACTCAGCATTCTGTCAAGGAACTGCAATCCATCGGCCTTACCCCCGATATTCTGGTCTGCCGCTCCGAACACCCGATCCCCGACCGCGAACTGGAAAAGATCGCCCTCTTCTGCAACGTCCGCAAAGAGCATGTCATCCCGGCGTACGATCTGAAAACGATTTACGAAGCCCCCCTCGCCTATCATCGCGCTGGCCTGGATCAGGCGGTTCTGGATGCATTCGGCATTTCCCCCGCCCCCAAACCCAACCTGGCCCGATGGGAGGATGTGATGGACCGCCTTAAAAACGCCGAAGGCGAAGTCCGCGTGGCCGTCGTCGGCAAATACACCCAGCTCGAAGACGCCTACAAATCGATTGCCGAGGCCCTGACCCACGGCGGAATGGCCAACCGCACCCGCGTCAAGGCCGAATGGGTCGACAGCGAGATCTTCGAACGCGAGGACCCCACCGCCTACCTTCAAGACTTCCACGCCATCCTGGTGCCCGGCGGCTTTGGCGAACGCGGCACCGAGGGCATGATCAAAGCCGCCCAATTCGCGCGTGAGAAAAAGATCCCCTACCTCGGCATTTGCCTTGGCATGCAGATGGCGGTGATTGAAACCTCGCGCAACCTCGTCGGCGTCAACGATGCGGGCTCCGAAGAATTCGACCAGAACACCGCCACCAAACGCTTCACCCCCGTGGTCTATCACCTGAAGGAATGGGTGCAAGGCAACCACACCGTCGCCCGCAAAACCACCGACGACA
>JAYTQA010000284.1:0-3501 GCA_043746955.1 bacterium
GGTCAAAGACTTTCACATGTTCGATCAAGACCTTATCGGCCCCCATCGCGGCGTTTACCGCGGTCAAAGCCTCAACTTTGGCATCGACCACAAAGGCGAAATCGCGGTCAACGGCTTGCAGGTCTGATAAGCTGAGCGCCGGGCGGGTCGGGGTTTTGGCCTTGGGCGACGGCACTGCAGCCACCAAGATCGTGAAGGCCACGGCGGGGCCTTTGACCCCGATAGCTTGCAGAATGCGCGGATGAACCTCGCCATAGGTCGCAAGCTGCGTCGGGCCAAGCATGATCGTGCCGGACCGACCGGGATGCCACCAGGCGGCGGTTTTGCGGTTGATCTGCACGCGGTTGGGGGCACCGAGCGCAGCCAAAACCGCCTCCGCATCGGCTTTGGCATCGTACAGATCGACCGGGCGGCGGCTGGCGAAAGGATCACGCGGGGCTGATGCGCCGACCAGCAGGCCGCTTGCCATGAGGTGCTGTTCGCCCGGTTCGCCACCATGGAATGTGGGCCCCACTTCGAACAACGCAAGATCAAGGAGCCCGCGCGCCTGATTGCGGGCGGCCGCGCGAAGCAGGCCCGGCAGCAGATCGGGGCGCAGATGGGTCATCTCTGACGAGATCGGGTTGTCGATGCGTACCGCCTCTGCGCCGCCGCCGAACAGGCCGGCAGCCTCGGCGTCGATGAAGCTATAGGTGACGCATTCGTTGTAACCCAAGGCCGCGATGGTCCGCCGCGCGCTGCGTTCCTTGACCTGCAAGGCGGTCAGGATCGGCTTTGGCACCCCGGGTTTGGTGCGGGCCAAGGGCTTGCCTTGCAGTTTGGTCAGCGAGGCGATGCGGGCGACTTCTTCGACCAGATCAGCCTCGCCCAGGACATCGGGCCGCCAGGTCGGTGGGGTGGCCATATTACCGTTGAGGGTAAAGCCTAAGGATTCCAGTGTCTTGCGTTGGGTAGCTTCGGGAATGTCCATGCCGACGAGGGAGATCAGGCGGGCCGGGTCGAGCTTATAGGCGCGGGTCACGTCCAGCGGCGCACCGTCCTGCACGATATCGGATGCCTCGCCACCGCAGAGGTCCAAGATCATTTGGGTCGCAAGCTCCAACCCCGCCAAGGTGAACGCCGGATCAACCCCGCGTTCAAACCGATAGCGGGCGTCGGAATTTATCCTTAAAGAACGGCCAGTTGCGGCCACGGTGATCGGATCCCAATAGGCGCTTTCCAGGAAAACCTGCGTGGTGGCTTCGGTGCAGCCAGAGGCTTCGCCGCCCATGATGCCAGCCAGAGACTGCACGCCAACGTCATCCGAGATTGCCATCATGCCCGGGTGCAGGGTGTAGCTTTTGCCATCAAGAGCCACCAAGGTTTCCCCGCCCGCCGCTGGATGAACCCGCAAATTGCCCTTTATTTTCAACGCGTCAAACACGTGCAAAGGGCGGTTCAGGCCGTAGGTGAAGAAGTTCGTCACATCGACCAAGGCGGTGATTGGCCTGAGCCCAATCGCCTTCAGCCGCTGTTGCAGCCAAGCGGGCGAGGCATTGTTTTTGACACCTCGGATCAGCCGGCCCGCAAAATGGGCGCAGCCTTTGGCCTTAAGCTCCGCGTCGATCTTCACCGCAATCGGCGAAGCGAAACTGCCCTTCACGGGGGAAATTTCCAGCTTTTTCAACGTGCCCAACCCGCGTGCGGCGAGGTCGCGGGCGATGCCGCGCACGGCCAAAGCGTCAGGGCGGTTCGGCGTGACCTTGATGTGGATCATCGGGTCCACCACGCTTGGCCGGTTTTGCGCCAGCCAATCGGCGAACTTTTGCCCAACTTCACCGGAGGCGAGTTCGATGATGCCGTGATGTTCGTCCGACAGCTCCAATTCGCGCTCGGACGCCATCATCCCATGGCTTTCCACGCCGCGGATTTTGCCCACGCCAAGGGTCACATCCAGGCCCGGAACATAGTCACCGGGCTTGCACAAAACCACGGTGATCCCGGCGCGCGCATTGGGCGCGCCACAGACAATTTGCCTTTCGCCGTCGTCACTTAGCACCCGACAGACCCGAAGTTTGTCGGCATCGGGGTGCGGTTCGGCGGCAAGGATTTTGGCCAGAGTAAAGGCCGCAAGCCGGGCTGATGGGTTCACAACTTCCTCCACCTCCAACCCTAAATCGGTCAGGGTTTCAGTGATCTCCGCCAGCGACGCGGAGGTCTCAAGATGGTCCTTGAGCCAGGATAAAGTGAACTTCATGCGCGTTTCCCGTCAGCAATCGTGGCGGGGATAGCGCATCGGCGGGGCGAGGGGAAGCGTTTCGCATCTGGAAACGGCGTGTCGCTGATCTAGGCTAGCGCTTTGTGGCGAGATTACGGCTATCGTCAGCCATGGACGATATGCTGAACATTCCGCAGGATTTGCCCCGGCGCCGCCCACACCGGTTGGTTTTCTTCATTTCGGTGGCGGCTTTGACCTTCGCGGTGCTTTGCCTGAGTTGAGATTTGCCCGGTTAACAACGGGTCAATCCGATCAGCCGGAGCGATCGGCGAATCATGCCCAAAAATCCGGGTAAACAAGGGAAATCTGGCAATTTCGGTCTGTAGGTTTTGCGTAGTTTTCCCGTAGGTTTTGCGTAGTTTTTCCGTAGCTACAGGCCGCGCTCAAGGGCCAGGTTTAACGCAACGCCCGCTATGAATTTGGGGCGTCGGAGGTTCCGGGCTGCGGCAGTTCAGGGCTGGGGCGGGTCAATCGGCTCCAGTCGCATCCGCAGGCCAAGCGCACGGAACACACCCAGCAGGGTGGAAAGCTTCGGGTCGCCCTTGATCGACAGCGCCTTGTATAACGCCTCCCGCGTCACCCCGGCTTTGGCGGCGGTGTCGGTCATGCCACGGGCGCGGGCGATGATGCCGAGGACATCGGCGATATGGGCTGGGTCGCCCAACTCTAGCGCGTCTTCGAGGAGGAAGGCTTGTGTCGAGGGGGCCGTCGCATATTCAGCAAGGTCGAGGGGGCGAAAAATTTCTTTGGTCATGTCAAACCTCTTGCGCCATGGTTTTGGCGCGGGTGATGTCGCGGCTTTGGCTGGATTTGTCGCCGCCGCAGAGCAGGAATATAACTGTCCGACCTCGCTGGACAAAATAGATGCGATAGCCGGGCCCGTAGTCGATGCGCAGTTCGCCAAGTCCATCGAAGTATTTGACATCGCCCATATGACCAAACTGGACTCGACCAAGCCGGGCAATGATGCGGTCATAGGCGCGTTGATCGGTTAGGCCATCAAGCCAGCGTTGGAAGGTGTCGGACCGGATCAGTTCGAACATCTATGAACTATAGATTACATATGGGGGTTTGGCAAGCGGGATTGTGAATTGTGGTTCACGTTTTGGCGCGCGGAAAGTTCGCCATTCGGGTTAGGGGAGCGTGCGGATCAGGCGGAAGCGTTCGCAGACGAGGTCCATCTCGGGATCAAAGCCATGGTTGCGCTCGAAATAGGCGCGGTGATCGGCGCGCCAGCCGTCGAG
>JAYTQA010000285.1:0-3496 GCA_043746955.1 bacterium
CGACCACGCCAAGATAGGCGTCGTACCAGCTGTCGACCAGCATGGCTTTCAAGGGCGCATCAGGATCGCCTTTGGGGGCGGGCAGGCGGGTGACGATCGCCTCCAGCACATCCGGGATCCCCAGCCCTGATTTGGCGGAGATCAGGATGGCGTGGGAGGCGTCGAGGCCGATCACGTCCTCGATTTGTTGGCGGATACGGTCGGGCTCGGCGGCGGGCAGGTCGATCTTGTTGAGGACCGGGACGATTTCGTGACCGGCATCAAGGGCTTGGTAGACATTGGCGAGGGTTTGCGCCTCGACCCCTTGCGAGGCGTCAACCACCAGCAGCGAGCCTTCGACCGCGCGCATCGACCGGCTGACTTCGTAACTGAAGTCGACATGGCCGGGGGTGTCGATCAGGTTCAGCACATAGTCAAAGCCGTCTTTGGCGCGGTAATTCAGGCGCACGGTGTTGGCCTTGATCGTGATGCCACGCTCGCGCTCGATATCCATGCTGTCCAGCAACTGGGCCTTCATGTCACGGTCGGCGACCGTGCCGGTCGACTGGATCAACCGGTCGGCGAGGGTGGATTTGCCGTGGTCGATATGGGCCACGATGGAAAAGTTGCGGATGCGATCAAGTTGGGTCATGCGCCCGCGTATAGCGTGAAGGCGGCAGGCGGGAAAGGGGGTCGCGGCGCTAGGGTTAGCGGGCGATTTGGCCCACGGCACTGATTGTTGCGGTTTGCGAAACTTTGGCGGCGTCCGGCACCGGCAAAGCCCGCAACGGCTTGAGAAATCTGTTTCGAATCGGTAAGATCGCTTGGATAAAAACAGCCAAGGCGGGGCCTTCCGACCTTGCGGCAAGGGGCAGTAGATGGCGAAATTCCTGTTGGGGGCCGGTTTTGCCGGCCTTGGGTTGATCTGGCAGGCCGGGGTTGCACTGGCCGGGCCGATTGAAAACGCCTGTTTGCAGTCGAACCGCAATGCGGCGAGCCATAGTTTATGCGCCTGCATCCAGCAGGTCGCCGACATCACGTTGGGTGGCAGCGACCAGCAGTTGGCGGCGACGTTTTTCAAAGACCCCGACCGGGCGCAGAAGGTGCATCTGTCAAAAACCAGCCGCGACGGTGCGTTCTGGACGCGTTATGTCACATTTGGCCAGCAGGCGCAGTTGGCTTGCGCGGGGTAATCAGCCAAATCTGACGACCGGAAGCGCCATGCCGGGCACGCAATCGGGGGCGGGCTGTGGTGCGCCCAAAGTGGTCAGAATCGGGACGATCCCGGCCCAGACCGGCCAGGTCCGATCCTCGGCCGCATCGTCGGGCATTCCGGCAGAAATTTTAGCCGAGGCCTCGTTGATCGGCATGGTCAGGATCGCGGTGGCTGTCAATTCCTGCACGGTCATCGGGCGCAGTTGCGGCCAGCGGCCCGGAAACATCTGATCCATCATCGCCTGCAAATGGGCTTTCTTGGCGGCGGGGTCGGACACCACCTCGGCCCGGCCAAACAGCATGGCCGAGCGATAGCTGATCGAGTGCTCAAAGCCGGACCGGGCCAGCACGAGCCCATCGGTCAGCGTCACGGTCAGACAGACTTGCGTGCCGTCCACCGCCCGCAGCATCCGGCTGGCGGCAGAACCGTGCCAAAAGACCCGGTCGCCCTCGCGCCAATGCAAGGTCGGTGTGACATGCGGCGCGCCGTTCAGGATATGGCCGACATGGGCCACCGGTCCGGCATCCAGAATGGCGTTAATCGTGGCTTTGTCATGCGCGGCCTTGTCGGCCAAGCGGCGCAGGCGGGTGCGGTCAGTTGGAGCGGTTTGTCTGGACATTTGGACCTTTTCGGAGCGCATTTTCAAGGAAAACTCAAAAACAGGTTCGTTGAATTTTCGCAGGTATTTCGGGGGGTTAACGGAAATCTGGGCCGTGCGCCCAGAGGGTCAGCGACCAGCGGGTGCCAGCGGTGACCGGGGTTACCCGGTGCAGCACGAAACTGGGGAACAGGATCGCAGTACCTTGGGTGCGCGGGGCTTGCAGGACGTTGCTGTCGGGTTGCAGTTCAAGGGTGCCGTTCTGATAGGCCTCAGGCTCCGACAGTTGCACCACGATGGTCAGCTTGCGTTTGGCGGCCAAAGCGCCGGCCCCGATGTCGGAATGCCAGTCGAAATGCGCGGCACGCTCGGCCCCGTAGCGGGCGACCTGCGGGCTTTCGGCAAATTCGGCAAGGTCGAAGTGGAACGCGTCCCGGTTGGCAGCGGCCACCACGCCGATCATCCGGCCGATCACCCAGGCGGCCTGCGGCAGGTCGTCGAGCCAGGACAGCTCGGCCCGGCGGATAGTGTGCGCGGTGGTCTGGCGAACCAGCCCCGCGTCCTGCATCGGGGCTGACTGGCAGAGGGTGACCAGCGTGGCACATTCGGCCGGGGTCAGCGCGTCAGGGATCAGGTGGCAGGGGGTCATCGCCTAGTTCGACATGGCAGCGTTCGACATGGCAGCGTTCGACATGGCGTCGTTTGGCGTCGGGCCGGGGCCGGGGTCGGTCGTGCGGGCGTTGTCGACCGGGAGCGTCACGCTAACCGCACCGGCGTTCTTGAAGGTCAGGATCAGGGTGACCCGGTCGCCAGTCTTGATCTTGCGGGTCAGGTTCATCAGCATGACATGCGCCCCGGCATTGCCCAGAACGAAGGCCTGTCCGGCGGCAATTGCAAAACCGTCGGCCATCTGGTTCATTTTCATGACACCCTTCGGATCCGCCATACTTTGCATCAGCATGACCATGCCGGCATCGGGGCTGGTGGCGGACAGGAGCGCCTCGTCCTTGGCCTCACGGTTGATCAGGCGAAAATAGGCGGCACCGACGGGGCCGATGATCCTTGCATAGGGATCAAGGATCTGGATGCCGTTTTGGGCAAAGGCAGGAAACCCGATCAGGGCGGCAAATGCGGCGAGAAGCGGCAGTTTCATCTGAGCCTCATCCGGCAAGGGGGGGCGATGCGCAAAAACCCCGGCAGCAGAACGCTCCGGGGTTTGGCTGTCAGGTCGGGCGTAAGATCAGGCGGCGGGGACTTGCGCCTTGATCACGTCTTTCTTGATGGCCAGCGCGTCGGAGGACAGTTCGTCATCCTTGGCTTTGAGCAAAAACGCATCCAGACCGCCGCGGTGATCGACCGAGCGCAGCGCTGCGGCAGAAATCCGCAACTTGAAGCTGCGGCCGAGCAAGTCCGAAATCAGGGTGACTTCGTTCAGGTTCGGCAGAAAGCGCCGACGAGACTTGTTGTTGGCATGGCTGACCTTGTTGCCAGACATCGGGCCCTTGCCCGAGAGTTCGCAGACGCGCGACATTGGGTGTTCCTTCGTGGGTCAAGACGACAGAGCACCGCCAATGGGGCGGCGTCCGAATTCGATTGGTGGCGTGTAAGGTCATTTGAAACCGGCGTCAAGCGATTCACTGGGGTTCTGGGGGGACTCTGGGGGGCTCTGAGGGGGACTCTGGGGGGGGCCTCTGGGGGGGCCT
>JAYTQA010000286.1:0-9280 GCA_043746955.1 bacterium
CGACCGAAACCGCATAAATCGGCTGGCCACTTTTTTCCAACGCGGTGCGCAATGCGGCAACGGCCGTCGGGTCAAGGCTTTCGCTGCCCGGCTTATGCCCGAACCTGACCACCAAAGAGCCAAGCTTGACACCAGCCGCCAGCGAAAGCTGGGTGTCTTGAACCTGCGGGTCATTGCCGCATCCAGCCAATGCCAGACCGGAAAGCAACGCTGCCATCGGGACGATCTTATTCATTTCCAGACCCTCGCCCATTGGGCATCCAGCCGGGTTTGATCATAGCTGCGCACCACATCATAGAGCCGGTCCACCACGATAAGCCGCGCCCCGCCGTCACGCAGAATTGGCCGGATGATCAGCGGACTGACCGAGCGGGTCGGCCTGCCAGAGAACCACGCGAGCGGAATTTGCAGAATGATCCCCTTGTCAAACGACCCCTCGCCAAAGTTCTTCGCTGACACATTGGTCTTGGTGGCGAAGGCACCGATTTGCCAGCCGTTTTCAAACTGCCGCGTCACGGTCAGCGTCCCGCCTATGTCGCCCGCCAGATAGCGACCCAAGTCGACCTGCGCATGGAAACCATTCTGAAAATCGTAATAGCCCGACACATGACCGGTGGCGACGCGGTATTTGAACTGGTCGATCCCCAGACCGCCATCGGTGTTGCGCTGTGCCACATAGTTAGCTTCGGCCCCAAGTGCCCAATGCTGGTTGACCGGCCGCCACAAAACCTCGGTCGAGATGCCGCCAAACTCCTGTTCCAGATAACCGACCGTCACGCGCCCATAAACATCTGGCCCAAGCCGGGTGTACCAGGCGGCGGTCAAAGTCTCCAGATCCGGATTGCCGTCGGTGATGTAGGCGGCGGTATCGGTGCGGACCGGCGGCAGCGCAGATCCGCCCCGACCGGTCTTGCCGGTGATGTTGCCCCTGGCAAGCTCGGTGACCGAGGCTGACAGGATAAACCCGGGCGCCAGCTGATACTGCCCGGCAAGCCGCAGTCCAAAGGACGCTTTCAGCGGATTGCTGGGGCTGAACAACAATGTGCGCACAAAGGGCATCAGCGACCAGGTGAACTTCGGATAGGCTTCCGGATTGGCCAGCGTGCCGGGCAGTGGCGTGCCAGCTTCGGCGAAGGTGGTCTGGGCCCGCAGCGCTGCGCCGGCATCGGGGGCAAATTCGAGGCGTTCCAGATCAGACCGGTGGATGGTGATTTTGGCACCGGGGATGCCATGGTCGACCGGCACCAGTTCAAACACCTCCACCGTGGCCGGCATCACCTGGCTCATCGCGCGGGCCACGCGGCCCACGGCTTGCGCTGCGGCATCATAGTTGGGGTTGCGGAACCGGACCTGTGCCGTATCTGCGGTAACCCCAAGGGATTCCACAACAATGCCGGTACGCACCAGATTGTTGGTCAGGTTCCCGATCAGGATTTGTTTGGCATCAACCTGTTGGGTCCAGGCGGTTGCCCAGGCGGCAGGGTCGCTGGCGCGCGACGGGCGCGGCTTGACCGGCTCTGGCCCCGGCCCGCCGATACCGCCACGCGGGCGCTGATCGGGGTTGATGTTGATCGTGATGTTCAGCCCGACTTCGCTGCCATAAAGGTAGTAGGCGCCAAGCCGGAAGTTGACGTTGGGTGCATATTCAACCCCAAAGTTGAACGGGCTTTTGCGGTTGAATGTTCCCCGCTGGACCGCTTCGGTGGTGTACGCATCGGAGGAATATTCGGCCTTCAGCGTCCATTTGTCGTTGATCTGATACTCAAGCCCGCCAAAAGCAGCGGCGTTGCCCTGAAACCAGTCATGGTAGTTGATGTTGCCGCCCAATCCGATGTTGATTTTGCTGCGCGGCCCGAACGGCTGACCCAAGGGGTTATAGCTGCCCAACCGGCCAAAACCCAAACCGGCGGTAACCTTCAGCCGCGACCCGAAGGTTTTGGTGGCCGCGAGATACTCCGCTGCCGACAGGCCAGTGCCGACGAAATCCTGAAAGCCAACGGTCACCGCCGGGATATAACGCCCCTCGGTCAGGATCTGATAGCTGATGTCAAAGTTGCGGTCGTAGTAGATCCGAAACGCGTTGGCACCCGCGCAATTGGGCGGGCAGATATTGTCGCTCCAGTTGTGGATGCCGACGTAGCGGAAGGTGCCGGACAGGCGGGGCGTGATCTGAAACCGCAGCGCGTTGCGCACGATTGGCCCGAAATGCGAATGATTGAGGGTCAGGTAGCCATCCGGCTGTTGGTCGCCCGACGGCATGTCGATGATGCCGACTTGACCCGACAGGTTCATGCTCGCCTGCATCTCTGCCTGGGTCGGGGCGGCGATAGCCAGGCAGGCCAGACCGACCAGAACCCGCGCAGTGAAGGATTTCAGGGATAGGGTCACGGGCGCGGCCTTTCGTTTTGCAACCATGCTTAGGACAAGCCCAAGCAGGACAGCAACCCGATTTTTCTTTTCCTGCTGCATATGCGGCATCAGAGCAACGCCCTAGGCTTTGGTCTGAACCTCGCTACCGAATGCTATGTCAGATGGCAGGCCTCCGATCATGGCGTAACCTTCCACGTAAGCTGCAGCTACGGCACGCGCGGCATCGGCGTCGCCATTGGCCATGGCATTGCGCAAGGCTTGCAAGGCCTTGGCCATATCCAGTTCGGACAGGCTACCTTCGCGGGCGCGCAAAATCTTGGCATGGGGGGTGGTGAGCAAGCCTGCGCCGATCAACAGCTCTTCATGCATCTTTTCACCGGGGCGCAGGCCGATCATCTGAATCTCGATGTCGCCCTCGGGCCGGGTTTCATCGCGCACGGTGTAGCCTGCCGCATGAACCATCTGTTCAGCCAGATCGCGGATGCGCATGGGTTTGCCCATGTCGAGCACGAACACATCGCCGCCACCGGCCGTGCCCGGTGCCGAGAAACTTCCCGCAAGCAGCACCAGATGGACAGCTTCCGAGATGGTCATGAAATAGCGCGTCACGTCCTCATGCGTCAGGGTGATCGGGCCGCCCTGTGCGATCTGTTCCTTGAAAAGCGGCACGACCGACCCGGACGACCCCAGCACATTGCCGAAGCGGACCATGGAAAAGACCGTCTTGGTGGTCCGCTTGGCCAGATCCTGCACGACCATTTCGGCCAGCCGCTTGGAGGCGCCCATGACATTGGTCGGCCGCACGGCCTTGTCGGTGGAAATCAGGATAAAGCGCTGCACTCCGGCCTCTTCCGCCGCATCGGCCAGCGTGCGCGTGCCCAAAACGTTGTTGGCCATGCCGGCCACCGGGTTCGCCTCGACCAGCGGCACATGTTTGTAAGCTGCCGCGTGCACAACCACCTCGATCTGGTGATCTGCCATCACCGAGCGGGTCGCGCGCGAATCAGCAACCGAGCCCAGAACGGCCACAAGTTCGGTCCGGCCAATGTCAGGGCGGGCGCGGAGTTCGCGGTCAATCTCGTACAAAGCGAGTTCGCTGACCTCGAACATCACCAGTTTGCGCGGGGTATAGGCCAGCAGTTGGCGGCAAAGTTCAGAGCCGATCGACCCGCCGGCCCCGGTGACCAGAATCGACCGGTTGGCATAGGCGGCCAGGCCGTCCGGCAAGTCTTGTTCCACGGTTTCGCGGCCCAGAAACCTTTCGGCGATCACCGGGGCCAGATTGTCGACCAGCGCCTCCGCCCCGACCAGTTGGGCAAACGACGGCAGCGCCAAAACGTCCACACCCAACGAGTGTAACCGCCGGGCGATCTGCATCTGCTTGGGGATGGAAGCTGACGGCATCGCCAAGAGAACCCGGTCGATTTCCTTGTCGTGCACGATCTGGTCGATCTTATCGGGCGACAGCACGCGCAGGCCTGCGACCGTCATCGTCTGCAAGCCTTCGTCATCATCCATAAACGCCACGACGACGATGGATTCATGCGATTTCAGCGCCGCAGCCAACTGAATACCCGTCGTGCCCGCACCATAGATCAGAACCCGCCAGCGCCGCTGACCCCAACGCAGCACCCAGAGGTAAAAGTTCAGCATCGCCAGCCGGACGCCGACCGAGCCCAGGAAGAACAAAAGCCCAAACAGGCTGATGCCCACCACCGGAAACACCAGCCCCCGCGCCCAGCAAATGCCCCACAGCGCCACCACGAGCGCCGCTGAAAACACCGCCGTGCGTTGGACTGCCAGCGTTTCGTAAGCCTTGAGACGGATGTTCGGAATGCCAAGCGCCAGCGAGGTCAACGCGGCTACCAGAGGCAGGACAAAGAACAGATCGTCCAGATCCACGACCGCTGTGACCGGATAGATCGAGGCATTGACCAGCATCACCGTTGCCAGCAAGGCCAGCGGGGCCACCACCACATCAATCAGCAAGAACACCAGTCGTTTGTGCGCCCGGTTTAACCGGTCAACCAACGCGAAAAGGTTGATGCTCAACGCTTTCATAAAGTTAAACGACGCCTTTTGCTTGGCCAAACTGGTCTGACACCGACGATAATATTGGTCCATTTGTTAGGCGGCCATGTGGCAGACTACGGTCGGGCAGCTACCCGATCAAGCGGAACGCCATAAACCAAAGACCTATTTTCTATCGATTGCTGCTATTCATCGCATGTTGAAGCGTTTTGGCCATCAGCCACAAGTCCATGAGGATGGTCCTGCGGCGCTGGTAAATCAAGTCTATCCTTGCTTTGCGGGGCACGCAGCGGCGGGAATATACCGCATCGGTTTCTTGCGGCGTGCGGCAGCGGGCCAAAAGACGCTCCTCGTGGCGGTGAAACACCAGCGTGGCAAGGCCGGTCACGCCGGGTCGGTTGCGCAAGACCTGGCCATAAAGATCAGGGAACCGTTCGACATAGAGACGCAACGGCGGGCGAGGGCCGACAAAGCTCATATCGCCTTTGAGGATATTCCAAAGCTGCGGCACCTCATCCAGCCGGACGCGGCGCAGGAACCCGCCGGTTTTCGTGATGCGGGCCTGTTTGTCACCACCCGAGACGCCTTGTTCTGGCGGTGCCACGGACATCGTGCGCAACTTCCATAGCGCAAACGGTTGGCCGAGTGCCCCGACCCGTTCCGAAACATAGAACAGCGGCAGCCGCTCCTGCACCAAAAGCCACAGCAGCAATAGCCCGAACGGCAACGCCATGAGGGCCATGAGGGCCAGAGCAAGTGTGATGTCCAGAATGCGTTTGGCCGGGGTCATGGCCACAATCCCTGCAACGAGGCCAGGTCTGCCACAACGCTGTCTGCCGTGGCTGTGGGTAACGCCACCAAACCCGCCAGCCGTGCCACGCTGACCGCGACGCGCGCAACGCTGCCCGGCCGCGCGGCACCAAACCGCCAGTCCGCCCCCGCAGCCGTCAAGAGATCGGCCATCTTCAGCGCCGGAGGCTGGGCCAGATTGAGAATGCCGGGCAGCGGCGCGCGGTGCAGGGCAAGCGCCAGCAAACGCTCCAGCACCTCGGCTAACGCGCGCGGCCCGATGTACGACCGCTCTGGTCCGCCCGGCTGATCGGCAATCGGGTCAAGCAAAACCGGGCCATTTCGGGCATTGGTCAACAAAGTATCCGCCCCCGCCAAATTACCCAGCCGCAGGATGGTCAGCATCGATGCCGGCAGCAGGCTTTGCGCCGCGACCTCTGCCGCACGCTTGGCGTGACCATAGGCGCTGACCGGGGCGGCGGGCTGATCTTCGGCGATCAGCGTCGGTTCCGGGTGATAAACCGCGACCGAGGACATCAAAAATACATGCCGCGCGGTGGCAGCTAGCGCATTTTCGCACAAAACACTGGCAGAGCGGCGGTTTTCCGCCAGATGAAAGGCACTGCCCTGAGTCTGCCCTGCCAGATGCAGAAAAATAGCGCCCTGCGGCAATGTCGGGCGGTCTGGGCCGCCGATATCCCAAGTTAAATCAATATCTTGCCCACCATTTCGCGCCGCCCAAATGATCGGCGCCCCGGCCACGCTGTGCCCCCATACCGCCCGCAGCGCGCGACCCACCCGACCCGCCGATCCGGTGACCACGACCATGGTTTGATCTGCCATAGTGTTACTCACAAGCTTATCCCCAGCCCTTTGTGCGCGCAGACTGCCAATTCCGGTTGACCCGCGAAGTTGCGCCAGTATGTACTGCCGGTCAATCAAGTCCAGCCCAGGCGGGCCGGATTTAGGAGATCTATATGCCCATATTCCTTAGGCCAGCAGTTATTCGGCCCTTGGGCCTAGCCCTTGCTTTGTCAATCCCACTGTCGGGCTGTTCGCCGCCGCAAGACGTGGCGGATGTGCGTCAGGTTGTGGCCGGGGTGGAAAAACCGGAAGCCACCTTCGCGGTGCAGGCCGTGGATCGGGCCACGCTGCCCAAGGTAACCCAATGGCCCAACAGCCATCCAACGCCGAATTTGGGCTGGATCACCCATCAAAGGACGTCTCCTGACCCGCTGATTGAGGCAGGCGACCTGTTAAGCCTTGCGATCTGGGACAATGACGATACCTCTTTGCTGAGCACGCCGGGACAGAAGGTTATCCCGTTGCCGAACCTGCAGGTGTCGAGCAGCGGGACGATCTTCGTGCCTTACGTGAACGACGTCTATGTCGCCAAGATGACCCCGGATCAGGCGCGCAAGACGATTCAGGCCAAGCTTTTGTCGATCATCCCCTCGGCGCAGGTTTTGCTGACCTTTGCCTCGGGCGTGAACAATTCGGTGGAGGTTGTATCGGGTCTGGCCACCAACGGCAAAATCGCGCTGATCGACCGCAGCACCACCGTGACCAGTGTTCTGGCGCAGGCGGGCGGGGTTCCGGTGACGATGACCAACCCGCAGGTCAACTTGCAACGCGGCGGCAAGCTGTACCGGATTGCCGCCGACCTGCTCTTGAACCACCCGGAACTGGACACGACCCTGCGCGGTGGCGACAAAATCTTCATCCAGCCGGAGGATCGCTATTTCCTGTCACTTGGCGCTGCCGGGCACCAGGCGTTGATCAACTTCCCGCGTGACAGCATCTCGACGCTGGATGCGATGTCGATCATCGGCGGCCTGAATGCCAGCACGGCCAACCCGAAGGGCATCCTGATCCTGCGCGATTACCCCGCCTCTGCCGTGCACGCCGATGGCAAGAACGGTCCGCCGAAAGACCGGATGATCTTTGCCTTCAACCTGACGACGGCGGATGGGCTGTTCAGTGCGGGAGAGTTCAAACTTCAGGACCGCGATCTGGTTCTGGTTACCCAGAGCCCGTTGGTGAACACCCGCACGATCCTCAGCTTTATCAGCCTTGTGATCGGGTCGGGTAAGGGTGTTGCGAGCTCGGTCACCAGTATCACCAACTGAGGCTATTCGCCGTCTTCCAGACGGATGCGCAGTTCGCGCAAGACCGGCAGCACCGCACGGACCCGATCTGCGCCCAGCGCGGTGACCAGATCGGCGATGAACGGGGCCACCGATTGGACCGCGGCATCGCGCGCCGCCCGGCCAGAGGGACTGATCGCCACGAACTTTTGGCGGGCATCGTCCCAATCGGGGCGGATGTGGACATGGCCTGCCCAATCGAGCTTTGACAGGGTGTTGGTCATAGCACCCCGCGTCACGTGAAACGCCTTGGCCAGCTGGGCGGGGGTGCGTTCTTCTTGCAGACCGGCCAGATGGTTCAGCACCGAAAAGTGCGACAACTCCATCCCTTTTGGCAGAGCTTTCGAAATGCGGTTGCGTGCCAACTGGTCCGCTGTCAGCAACTCGCCGAACAGCGATACGGCGAGGTCTTCGGTCCGTTCATGGGGCCGTTCGTTCATGGCCCGTCAAAGTCGCGGTCGTGCGACAATGAGGGCACCCGGCGGCGGGCATCGGCGACGCGGGACAGGTCAAGGTCAACATAGGTCACCCCGGGGTCGGTGCCTGCATCGGCCAAAACCTCGCCCCACGGCGCTATAGCGAGGCTGTGGCCATGGGTGCGCCGACCCTTGCCGTTGGTTTCCGCGTGAAAGCCGGTTTGGGCCGGGGCGAGGACGTATGCGCCACATTCGATCGCACGGGCGCGCAGCAGGGTTTCCCAATGGGCTGCACCGGTGAGGTGGTTGAAAGCGGAGGGAACTGTCAGGATGTGCGCCCCAGCCCTGGCGAGGCGGCGGTAAAGCTGGGGGAAACGCAGGTCATAGCATACCGTCATGCCGACCCGCGCGAAGGGGGTGACGGCCAAAACGGCGCTAGCACCGGGACGAAAGCCTGCTGATTCGCGGTAAACCTCGGTTTCGGACAGGTTCACATCGAACATATGGATCTTGTCGTATTTGGCAGCAATCTTGCCATCGGGGCCAATCAGGAAAGACCGGTTGGCAAAGCGACCATCGGCATCACCGGTCAGCAGGGCGAGGGAGCCGATCAGCAGCCAAATGCCGAGCGATGCCGCCGCCTCACGCAGGGCGGCAAGCGTTGGGTCATCTGCCTCAAGCCGCAAGACAGCTTTTTGGACGGCACGATTCGACCAAAGGCCATTGGTGCATTCCGGTGTCAGCACAAACCCTGCACCAGCCGCCCGCGCTTGCCGGACAAACGCCAAAGTTTCGGCAAGGTTCGCTGCCGGATCGTCGGTCACGGTTAGCTGGATAAGGGCGGTGCGCATTTTGCCTCAGGCCAGCAGCGGGTCAAGGGCACCCGCATCGTCCAGCGCGTGAATATCATCGCAGCCGCCGACCGGTTTGCCACCGATGAAGATTTGCGGCACGCTGCGGCCGCCATTGGCGCGCCGAGCCATCGCCTCACGCAACGCGGGGTCGCGGCCCACGTCAATCTCGGTGAAAGTGACGCCCTTTTTGGTCAAGAGCCGCTTGGCGGCGTTGCAATAGGGGCAGGTTTGAGTGGTGTAAATCTCAACGGGTTTCATCGGTGCAATCCTTGGGGCTTAGGTGATTATACCGACTTAAGGGTCCTTCGCAACGCGTGCCATCACCAGAACGGAAACCCCGCTGGCACCGGCGGCAACGCAAGCCTCCGCGCCGGCAGCCAGTGTGGCCCCTGACGTCATCACGTCATCGACCAACAGCACATGGCGCCCGGCAACCTTGGACGCTTGGCGCGGATGCAGGGTCAGCGCGGTGGCCATGTTGGAAAAGCGGCCATCCCGCGTCAGCCCGTCTTGCGAGCCGGTGTTGCGGCGGCGTTGCAACAGGTCGGCGCAATGGTCCAGCGCAGCCATTTTGGCAATCCGCGACGACAGGAGTGCCGCCTGATTGTACCGCCGCTTGACCAGCCGCATCCAGTGCAGGGGGATCGGGGCCACCAGCATGCCCTGCACCAGC
>JAYTQA010000287.1:0-3478 GCA_043746955.1 bacterium
CTTCGGCCAGCCGTGCGATTTCGGTCGCCATGTCGCGCAGGGAACGCGCCTCGGCATGGCGGATCACCGGAACCATCAGCCCGCGGGGTGTCTGCGTGGCTATGCCGATGTTCACCGCGCCAAAACGTCGGGACAGTTCTTCGTCGGGTAGATGGTGGGCGTTCAGATGCGGCTGATTGCGCACGGCCCGCACAATGGCCAGGGCCAGAAAGGGCAGCACCGTCAGCTTGGCGCCGGTTTTTTCCGCATTCAGCTTGCCGCGCAGATCCTCCAGCGCGGAAACATCGACCTCTTCGATGATGGTGATATGGGGAATGGCATTGGCATTGGCCATGTTCTGCGAGATCCGCCGACGCATGCCGATGATGCGGATATCCTCGACCGTCGTATCGCGCTGCGGCCCATTGGACACAACGACCCGCCCGCCTGTTGCGATGAACTGCGCGAGGTCCTCATGGGTTATCCGGCCCATCGGACCGCTGCCCCTGACCTGCCGCAGATCCACCCCTGCCGCCCGGGCCCGCGCCCGGACCGAAGGTGGCGCAATGGGGCGCTCGCCCTCGGCGCGCATCGGCGCGGATACCGGAGCGGGGACAGAACGTGGGGAAGTGCGGGCGGGCGGTTCCGCAACCGCAGGTCGTGCCGGGGCGGGTGCAGGGGCAGCCGCCGCGTCAACGACCGGAGCGGCGGCGGGCACGTAATTGCTTTCCCCCACAATCTCGAGGCGGATCATCTCAGCCCCGACCGCAAGGGTTTCGCCGACATCGGCGGCGCGCCAGATGACTTTGCCCGTGACCGGCGAGGGGATTTCCACCGTGGCCTTGTCGGTCATCACGGCGCAAAGCGGCTGATCCTCAAGCACTGTGTCGCCCATGCCGACCAGCCATTCGGCAATCTCGGCTTCGGCAATGCCTTCACCGATATCGGGCATGCGGATCGTGTACTGACCCATCTCAGACCTCCATCAGCGCATTCAGCGCCTCTATCACGCGGGCCGGGCCGGGAAAGTAGCTCCATTCGTGGACATGGGGATATGGGGTGTCCCATCCCGCCACGCGGCGCACCGGCGCTTCCAGATGCCAGAAGCATTCCGCCTGCACCAGCGCCGCCAGTTCCGCGCCAAAGCCCGAGGTCAGCGTGGCCTCGTGCAGCACCAGACAGCGCCCGGTCTTGCGGACCGAAGCCACGATGGTTTCCAGATCCAGCGGCAGCAGAGTGCGCAGGTCGATCACCTCGGCATCCACCCCGGCCTCGGCTACCGCAGCCTGCGCGACGTGAACCATCGTGCCATAGGTCAGCACCGTCACGGCGCTACCGGCCCGGCGAATGGCCGCCTTGCCCAGCGGGACGATGAAATGCCCCTCGGGCACCTCGCCCAGTTCATGCGACTTCCACGCCGTTACGGGGCGGTCGTGATGGCCATCGAAAGGGCCGTTGTAAAGCCGCTTGGGCTCCAGAAAGATCACGGGATCGGGGTCGGCGATCGCCGCCAGCAACAAGCCCTTGGCGTCGGCCGGGTTCGACGGCACCACGGTTTTCAGCCCGGTGACATGGGTGAACAGCGCCTCGGGGCTTTGGCTGTGGGTCTGCGCGCCAAAGATACCGCCGCCCGTGGGCATGCGGATGACCAGCGGGCACGTGAACTCGCCCGCCGAGCGATAGCGCAGGCGCGCGGCCTCGGACACGATCTGGTCATAGGCGGGATACATGTAGTCCGCGAACTGCATTTCGACGACCGGGCGCAAACCGTAAGCGGCCATACCAATCCCAGCGCCCACAATTCCCAGTTCCGAAATGGGCGTGTCAAAACAGCGCGTGGCGCCGAATTTCTTTTGCAGGCCGGCGGTGCAGCGAAACACCCCGCCGAAATAGCCGACGTCCTGGCCGAACACGACGACGCGGGGATCGTCCTGCATGGCCACGTCCAGCGCGTCGCGTATCGCCTCGATCATTGTCATGCGCGTCATCGGTCAGAACCCCGCTTCCTGACGCTGCCGCAGCAAATGCGGTGGCATCTCGGCATAAACATCCTTGAACATGTCGGCAGGGCTGGGGCGCATGCCATGATGCAGGGTCCCGATCGCCTCGGCCTCCTTCTGGGCGGCCACCACCTCGGCCAAAACCTCGGCCTCGGCCTGTGCATGGCGTTCCTCGGACCACAGGCCGCGTACGATCAGGTGGATTTTCAGCCGCAAGATCGGATCGCCCAGCGGCCAGGCGTTGCTTTCCTCTGCCGGGCGATAGGCGGACGGGTCGTCCGAAGTGGAATGACCCCCGGCGCGATAGGTCACATATTCGATCACCGTCGGCCCCAGACTGCGGCGCGCCCGTTCCGCAGCCCAGCTGCCAGCAGCGACCACGGCCAGCCAGTCGTTTCCATCGACCCGCAGCGCTGGTATGCCAAAGCCATGGCCGCGCGCCGCAAAGGTGCCCGCCCCGCCCCGCGCGATGCCTTGAAAGGTGGAAATCGCCCACTGGTTGTTGACGATGTTCAGGATCACCGGCGCTTTGTAGGTCGAGGCGAACACCAGGGCCGCGTGAAAATCGCTTTCCGCCGTCGAGCCGTCCCCGATCCAGGCGGCTGCGATCTTGCGATCTCCGGCAATCGCCGAGGCCATGGCCCAGCCCACCGCCTGAATGTATTGCGTCGCCAGATTGCCCGAGATCGAAAAGAAGCCATGTTCCTTCGACGAATAGAAGACCGGCAATTGCCGCCCCCGCGCCGAGTCACCGTCGTTGGAATAGACTTGGCACATCATCGACTTCAGCGGATAGCCGCCCGCGATCAGCAGGCCCGCTTGGCGATATGTGGGAAAGTTCATGTCACCCCGCTGCAAGACGCGGCGAAAGGCGCAGGATACCGCTTCCTCGCCAAGGTGTTGCATATAGAAGGAAGTCTTCTGCTGCCGCTGCGCGATCACCATCCGCGCGTCATAGGCCCGCAGCGTCATCATGTGGCGCAGTCCTGCCCGCAGGTCGTCGTCGGTCAGGTCCAGCCCCTCGGCCCAGGGACCCACCGCCTGCCCCTCGCGGTCCAGCACCCGGATGATGGTGAACGCCAGATCACGCATCGCCTCGGGGTCCGCATCGACCGGCGGCCTGCGGACGGCGCCCGCCGGCGGGATGGCCACATGCGAGAAATTGGGCTGCCCTCCGGGCCGCACTTCGGGCTCTGGCACCGTCAGGCGCAGGGGTGGCAAGTCATCTGTCAGCACGTTCTCTGCCATGGCCGTTCAATCCGCCTCCCTGCCAACCATCGGACCCACGGGCCCGCCCTCGACCGCCCTGATCGCCGGAAACCGCGCGATCCGCGCAACCATCGTATCCGCACCCACAGTTCCGCAAGGCCGGAATTCGATCCGCACTTCTGCGCCCGCCTGACCGGGCGCCATCGTCACAGCGCAAAGATCAAACCCACAGCGCGCCACCTCGTCCAGCGCGCGCGGCAGATGAGGAATCGGCGTCTCGGTGACAAAGG
>JAYTQA010000288.1:0-3475 GCA_043746955.1 bacterium
GCATTGAGAGTGACAAGTCCTGTGGCCCGTTCGTCTATCGGTTAGGACGTCTGGTTTTCAACCAGGTAAGAGGGGTTCGACTCCCCTACGGGCTGCCACTAACCCTTACAAAACGCTCACAGTTTCCGCCCCGGGCATGTGGGACAATCAGATCGCGCGATTTGAAGCTGACCGGGACGGCAGCACCCACATCCCGCAGTACGGATCAGGCGTAGCTGAACCGGTCAAGTGCCAGGGCGCTGCCGGCAATCAGCGCAAAAACCCGCTGATCCGCGCTGTGGCGGGCCGCATCCCACGACTGAAACCCGGCCATTGCCCGCGTGGCGCGCCCCGACCGCCAATTTCGAGCCTGGCCCACCCCTGTCAGGCCAGCCATCGGGGAAGACTTGCAGGAGCGCTTTGTTCGCAATCACGACAAGTTTGGCGCAAAGAACGCTTGCAGCGGCGGCAAAGGCCAGAAATTGGCGCCGGATCAGTTTGCTATTTTTCGCCGGATGAAGGGGAGGATTTCGGGGGTATATTCTGGCCGCTTTTGGTCAAACTGCAGGGAGATATCTTCCAGCATCGACATCAAAGCACTTTGGGCGGCGGGCAGGTTTTCCTCTTCTGCATAATCGATCAGGGACCGCAGGGCATCGAGGACTGAAATGTCGTATTTCATTTATTCCCCTTACTGGGTGAAAACTTCACGAACCAAGCTCACAGAGTCGCAAGACGAATACTCCGCCTTCTCACGAATGTTTGAATGGTAATTCCACCGGCGCGTGTGGCGCAAACGTATAGTTTCGGCAGAAAACCCGCAAAATCCACAGCTCTGGACCCGAAACCCGAAAGTTGCCGCAGCTGCACCGATTTTTTTGCACTGTCCTGTAACGTTGGCGGTTGGGGCAGCGAACTGTCATTTGCAAGTTGATGATGGCTTGCCCGGAAGGTGGTCAGGCTATGACCACCGCACATGACAAAGGAAATCCCATGTCCAAACCCATGCTTACCGCCGTTTTCGCCTCTGCCGCACTGACCGCGATTGGCGGGCTGTCGCTGGCCCATGCCGATACCAAGAAGATGTCGGAAGCTGACATGATGAAAGCCCAGGAGATGACCAAGGCCGAGCTGAAGACCGGCAAATTCGAACAGTGCTTCGGCGTGGCGCTGAAGGGTCAGAACGATTGCTTTGCCGGCGCTGGCACCACCTGCGCAGGAACCGCTGCGGCGGATTATCAGGGCAATGCCTTCAAGCTGGTTCCGACCGGCACTTGCGTTGCCATGAAGACGCCCAAAGGCCACGGTTCGCTGACCACGATGTAATTCCAAAAGCGGGCGGCTTGCGGGTCGCCCCTTTTTCTTCGGTCGAAAGGTAGGCTCATGGACGGTTCGGTGTTTGAAAATCCAGGGCGCATCCCGCCCCGTGCGGGTGTGGGCCTGAAGTCGCAGCATTATGCCGCGATCCTGTCGCAGCGCCCTGATGTTGGGTTTTTTGAGGTGCATGCCGAGAATTACATGGGTGCTGGTGGTCCGCCACACCGCTACCTGACCGCGATCCGTGACACCTATCCCTTGTCGCTGCACGGTGTGGGCCTGTCGATTGGGGCAGACCGTCCGTTGGACACCGCGCACCTTGACCGCTTGCGCGCTCTGATCTCCCGCTATGACCCGGGCCTGTTCAGCGAGCATCTGGCATGGTCCACCCATGATGCGGGCTTTCTGAATGACTTGCTGCCGGTGCCCTACACCGCCGAAACTCTGACCCGGGTCTGCGACCATGTCGATCAGGTGCAGAGTGCTCTGGGCCGCCGGATGCTGTTGGAAAACCCCACCACTTACCTCGCCTTCACCGAAAGCACCTATGCCGAGGTCGATTTCATAACTGAGGTCACCCGCCGCACCGGCTGCCATCTGCTACTGGATGTGAACAACGTCCATATCTCTGCGATCAACCAGAACTACGACGCCTTCGACTACATCAGCCGCTATCCTTTGGCGCAAGTGCGCGAAGTCCATCTGGCAGGTTTCACCCCGCAAGTCGATGAATTGGGCCGTCCTTTGCTGATCGACACCCATGACCGTCCGGTCGATGCCGGGGTCTGGCAGTTGTACGGCCACGCCCTGAGCCTGTTGGGACCGATCCCGACCCTGATCGAATGGGACGCCGATGTGCCCGATTGGGCGGAATTGCACGCCGAGGCGCAACGCGCCGAAGCAGTGATGGCTTGTTATCTGAAGGTGCGCCATGACGCTCGCTGACCGTCAGCGCAGCTTTGGCGCGGCGATCCTGGACAACCGTTTGCCCGCTCCAGCGGGACTGGTCGGGCCAGACGGCCAACCCTCGCCGCGCCGTTTCGCTGTCTACCGCAACAACGTCATGGTCGGCTTGATTGATGCGCTGTCGGATGCCTTCCCTACGGTGCGCCGGCTGGTCGGCGACGATTTCTTCCGCGCAATGGCCGGGTTTTACGCCCGGACCGATCCGCCCGCCTCGCCGATCCTGCTGGCCTATGGCGCGGGCTTTCCGGCATTTTTACAGATTTTCCCCCCGGTCGCCCATCTGCCCTATCTGGCCGATGTCGCCCGCATAGAACGTGACTGGGTCGAGGCTTATCACGCAGCCGAAGCCAGCCCCGCCGATGTCGCCCCCTTGTTGCACCTGACGCCGGCAGCCCTTGGCGCGCAGCGCTTTGTCTTCCACGCCTCGCTGCGACTGATCCGATCGGCCTATCCGGCCCAGACGATCTGGGCGATGAACCAGCCGGGTCAGACCCCGGTGCCGATCGACTTAAACATTCCCGAAGATACCATGGTCCTGCGCCCGGTGGCCGAGGTCGCACTTCACCGCCTTGAGCCCGGCTGCGCCACCTTCCTGCAAACACTGCGCGACGGAGCCACTTTGTCCGTAGCCTCTGCCGCAGGTTTCGTTGAGACCCCGCGCTTTGACTTTGCCAAAGCCCTGTCAGGCCTGTTGCTTTCGGGCGCGCTGACCGGCTGGCACCTTTGATCTGAACAACTACAGGAGCCGCCATGACCCGCGAACTCTCCGCCGCCTTGCCGACCCTTGGCCACATCTTTCGGCGCGGGTTGCGGCTTTTGTCCGACGCGGCGCTGCTTGTGGCGCAACCCACCCTGCGCATAGCACTGGCCCTGCCATTTCTGCGGTCGGGCATGACGCGGTGGGATGGGTTCCTCAGCCTGGCCCCCACCACCAGCTTTCTGTTCGAGGAACAGTTCAAGCTGCACGTTCTGGGCGGTGAATACCCGATCCCGATGCCCGACCAAGTGGCGTTTCTGACGGCCTGCGCCGAGATCACCCTGCCGATCCTGCTGCTGGCAGGTTTGGCGACCCGGCTAAGTGCGTTGGGGTTGCTGGCGATGACCGGGGTGATTCAACTGGTGATGCCGGACGGCTGGCAGAACTTTCACCTGTATTGGGCCGCGCTGGCCTTGGGCGTAATCGCCGTTGGACCGGGGCCATTGGCGCTCGACC